>JAYSVA010000424.1:0-15536 GCA_043718785.1 Hyphomicrobiaceae bacterium | reverse complement strand
AAGCCGCCGAGGCCGCCTTCGGTGCTGGCGGTTTTGGTGGGGGCGGGTTTGCGGACGATGCGGGTGGCTTTGGCGGCAGGATCGCTGGCGGCGATCATCTGCGCCGGTTTGCCATCCAAGGCGGCGGCGATGCGGGTGTCGTGGCCGTAGTAGTCGGGGAAGGTTTTGATGCTTCCGTCGTCCTGCGCCATCGCCGTGAAATAGCTGACGTGCACGGGCAGCGGCTTGTTCAGCTTGACGTCGTGGGTGCCGGTGCCGGCGATATAGCCCTTGATCTGCGCGGGCGTGGTGCCGCGATCTTCAGCCAGGATGATTTCGGCCAATCGCTGCGGATTTTGCACGCGCATACAACCGTGGCTGAACATCCGCTCGGTCTTCTGGAACAGGGCACGCTCCGGCGTGTCGTGCATGTAGACGTCGTGCTTGTTGGGGAAGCGGAATTTCACCACGCCGAGCACGTTGGTGCCGCTCGGTGGCTGGGTGAACTGGAACTGGCGGATATCGGCCTCGCGCCAGTTGATCTGGGTGGCATCGACGGGTTTGCCGTTGAAGCTGACCTTGAGGTTATGCCGCTTCAACACAGCTGGTTCGCTGGGGCTGTCGAAGAAGCCTGCTGACGTCGTTTGGCGGCGTAAGGCGGGCAGGATTTCGTTGGTCTTGATGCCGTCCGGCACGCCCCAGCTCGGGTGGAAAATCACGAACTGCATGTCGGCCGAAAATACCGGCGTCGGCGAGACAGTGCGGCCAATGATGATGGCCTCCTGGTGGATGGTTTTGCCCGCCTTGATAACCCGGGTCTGCTGCTCCGGCAGATTGTTCCAGATGTGCAGCGTGCCCATATCCTCGGGCATCCAGCGCCAGCGTTCCATGTTGATCGTAAGCTGCTGCGCGGTGGTCCGGCTGGCAACGTTGGTCTTGCCTTTCGCAGGCACGGCGGTCTCGGCCGGTGCCGGTGCCTTGCGCGCGGCCAGCAACGCCTGCCGCAGCTTTTCGAACTGCGGATGCTGCGGGTGCAGCGAGCGGAGATAGGCGTCCGGGGCATCCGTCGCGAGGCCGGTCAGAACAGCCGCCGGGGCCAGCAGTTTCGGTTTCTGGTCGAGGCTGCGGGACAGTTGGCTCGGATCGACGCGACCGCCTTTGGCAAAGCGGGCATATTTGAGGGCGGCCAGACTGATGCGGATTTCGGCGTCGGCCAACGCATCGTCCGAGGTGTCCTTCGGAGCTAATTTGGCGACCTCAAAGGCGGAGGCTTGCAGGCCCCAGTCGTCGGCGCGGGCCAGCTCCGTGTTGAGAGCGAGGGCGCGCGGTGTCAGGTTGCTGTTGGCGACCCACAGCGGTTTCGCGCCATCGGCGGCGTAGTGGGCGGCCAAGGCGGCACGTTCCTGGCCATCAAAGCCGCTCTTGGCAGCCGGTTCCGCCAGTTTTTTGCGCACGGCCAACGTGATGGCATCAGCAGCAGCAGCAGCAGCTGGCGCTTCGACCTCCGAGTAGGGCACGGATGCGGGCGGCGTCGGTGCTACCAAGTTCTGAGCGCCCGCAGACGGCATCAGCAGCAGCAGAGCGAGGGCGGAACTGCTTGCCCGAAATCCGGCGACTTGAAACCAGGACGCACGCATCACCCATCTCCAACGCTTGGCACACAACAGCATAGGGCCCCGGCAAGCAGGGCGAAAATAACTGACGGCAATGTCAGCTATGAATCTGGCGAGGTAAAGTGCTGAGTTCACAGCGTTCAACGTTTTGTTGTGCACCTGATGCGGGAAGTCTTCACTGCTGCTGCAACCTTACGGATGCGGCGACATGACGAACCCGCATAGCTGACGTGCCGATTAGGCTTGCCGACAATGGCCATAGGCCCGCTATAGGCAGGTCACTCAACCAAAGTCGCAAGACACTGACACACAACGGGCACAGGCGAGGCGAGATCATGTACGAAACACTCGGTCATTACATCGACGGCAAGTGGACCAAAGGCACGGCGGGCAAGGCCCAGGACGTGCTGAACCCATCGACGGCTGCCGTCCTGTCATCGCTGCCGCACGCCTCGAAGGGCGACCTGGATGCAGCACTCGCCGCCGCCCAAAAGGGCTTCAACGAGTGGCGCAAGGTCTCGGCCTTCGAGCGCGCCAAGATCTTGCGTAAAGCCGCTGACCTAATCCGCACCCGCGCCGACGCCATCGCCACCGTGCTGACGATGGAGCAGGGCAAAGTCTTGGCCGAAGCCAAGATGGAAGTGCTCGGTGCCGCCGACATCGCCGACTGGTTCGCTGACGAAGGCCGCCGCGCCTACGGCCGCATCATCCCAGCCCGCGCTGATGGCGTGCGCAACATGGTGATCATGGAGCCGGTCGGCCCCGTGGCAGGCTTCAGCCCGTGGAACTTCCCTGTCACCCAGGCGGTCCGCAAGATTGCGGCTGCGTTGGCAGCCGGTTGCTCGATCATCGTCAAGTGCCCGGAAGAAACCCCGGGTTCGCCGATCGCCATGCTGAAGTGCTTCATTGATGCAGGCGTGCCCGCTGGCGTCATCAACCTCGTCTACGGCGTGCCGTCGGAAATCTCGGAATACCTGATCCCGTCGCCGATCATCCGCAAAATCTCGTTCACCGGCTCGGTGCCAGTCGGCAAGCAGCTGGCCGCCCTCGCCGGTCTGCACATGAAGCGCGCCACCATGGAACTTGGCGGCCACGCCCCCGTGCTGGTGTTCGATGACATCGATGCCGAAGGCGTCGCCAACCTGACGACCGGCCTGAAGTATCGCAACGCCGGTCAGGTCTGCATCTCGCCGACGCGCTTCTTCATCCACGATAAAGTCTACGACAAGTTCGTGGCGCAGTTCGTCAGCAACGCCAAGAAAATGAAGGTCGGTGATGGCCTCGACGCCTCGTCGAACATGGGTCCGCTGGCCAATCCGCGCCGCATCAACGCGATGCAGTCGATCATCCAGGATGCCCAGGAAAAGGGCGCTAAGGTGCAGGCTGGCGGCAAGCGCATCGGCAACCAAGGCAACTTCTTCGAGCCGACCGTGCTGACCGACGTGCCAGCCAACGCCCGCATCATGACCGAGGAGCCGTTCGGCCCCGTCGCCATCATGATGCGCTTCAAGGACACGGACCAGGTGCTGGCGCAAGCCAACTCGCTGCCGTTCGGCTTAGCCAGCTACGCCTTCACGAAAGACGCCAAAACCGCGTCAAAAGTCGCCGACGTGCTCGACCACGGCATGGTCACGATCAACCACGCGGGCCTAGCTCTGCCAGAAACCCCGTTCGGCGGCATCAAAGACTCCGGCTACGGCCACGAAGGCGGCATCGAAGGCCTCAACGTCTACATGACCGCCAAGTTCGTCAGCCACATGGGTTGATGTGGTGGAAGTCAGGCCGGAGCCAGCAGGCTCCGGTCGAATTGGTCGAACTGAGGGCGCTTGCTTTTCTGTTATGTTCGCGTTATGATCCTGCAGGAGGTAGAACATGAACGAAAACATCACGTTTGATCGGGAGAAGTTCAAAGACGCAGTGCATATCGTCGTGCAACACGTTCAAGACGTTTTTGGTCATGATGCACTGGGCAAGACTAAACTGCATAAAATATTGTTTTATTCTGATTTGGCAGCTTACCTCACGAATGGGACCCCGTTAACTGGCGAAGATTACTTGAGGCAAAAATTTGGTCCAACTGCCCGCCATTTATCGGTGACGCTCAACGAACTTGCTAGAGATGGCAGAATAAAAATTGAAGATATAGATTACTTTGGTTTTCAAAAACAACAATACAGCTCAACAGTGAGCGCGCTCTCCAATCGCGTGTCGCATGGGGACCGCAACACATTATTGCATATGGCAGGTTTCGTCTGCGGGATGACCGCGTGTGAAATAAGCGAATTCAGCCACGATGAAGTTTGGGCATCGGTTCCGATGGGCGAGCGGATCCCTTATTTTGCGGCCTTAGCCTGGCATCCGGTCGAAGTTACTGATGAGGAGCTGCAAATGGCTGCAAGGGAAGCAGTGACGATTGCGCCGCTCATCGCATTGGAGCGGCGCAATGGTCGAATTCGCTGAATTGGCCGAAAAGGGATTGGGCAAAGCGTTCGAGGTGCGAACTGACGCATGGCGCGCATCAATTCAGCTGCATGTAGGGCTGGCCGAAGCTGTGTCCCGATCATTTGTTATCAAGACAGAACTGAATGCTGAACTGTACCTTTTGCCGCTAGGACAAGCGCGGGTGCTATGGGAGCTCCGGCCGGGCGGTGAAAAGATCGTTTGGAGTGTGACAAAAGCAAAAAAAGAAGTCCACACTGGCGGCGACTAACAGCACGCATACGAGCGGCGATGTGCGAATTATAGATTCTGGGGCGGCCCGAGCGCCGAGCCACTAAGCATTGAACCCGAACTGACCGAGTTGAACCGTCAGCGCCGACGCCAGCAACGGAACGAGCGGCATGTTCTCCGCCACTTCCGTCACCGTGTTGTAGCCTTCAGCCGACGGATCGCGATGGATGGTGGTCACCAGTGACCAAGCGTGGATCACCCAGTATTCGGGCACACCGTGGGCTGCGTAGGTAAGCGCCTTTACTTTGAGGTCCGACTGTAAGCTTGTGTCGGCAATTTCGATCACCAGCATCGATGATGGCCCGCGCACCGATGACGTTATGGTCGCCTTCGGGTGCAGCAGGATGTCTGGGTTCCGATATAAATCGTCCGCTAAGTTGAACTGCGGTACGGGCGAGACAAACACCGGGGTGGGCAGCGAGAGCCCAGTCAGAAAATACGTCAACTGATTGCGCACGTTCTCGTGGCGCAGCCCCTTCGGTGACATCTCGACCAGTCTCCCGTTGATCAGTTCGAGCCGGTCGAATTCCGTGAATGCGCCGGTTCGTGCGAGATCGTCGATGTCTGCAAGCGTCAACCCTGTGCGGTCACGCCAATGTGGCGTGGCAGGATCGACGGGGCGGGCTTGGGTGCGGGTGGCCATATGCGATAGCTAGCACGCACCACGCGGCCTGCCAACGTGCCGTGGTCATACAAGTCAGCAACCGGTCAGCCCAACGCATTTTGACGGGACGGCTAGGGGTGCTAAGCTGTGCGAGTCTGACCGCTATGAGGTGAGCAATGCCGCGCTTACAAATGATCTCTCGCGCCATTTTTCTGGCCGCTTTGCTGGCAGGTGTCGGTTTGGCAGCTGAGGTTCAAGCGCAAACCTCGGTGCCGGAGGCTGCCCCTCCGGCAGGGGCTACTGATCAAAGTCCGGCGATTGTGCCGTCGGCGCCGCCAGGGATTTACGTGACGCCATCAACGCGGCCGATGCTCCGCCCGCCGGTTCAGCGTGACCAGGAGCCGCCGGTTGAAGGCTGTCCGGCTGGGGACAACCGCAAACTTGAGCTGTTGGTTTGAGCGCCGGATGTCATAGCGACCGAACTGAATGCCTGCATAAAGTGGCAAATACAACAATATGTGCGAATCAGCCACTTTTGCGTGCATTTGAGCGCGCAACGCACTGTTGATTGAAATTTGGTCAAATCGTTGAATTTACGAATTTTTCTCCCTCCCTGTGTTGCTCCGGGAACGGAGGCTGTTTGTCGGCATGAATTCATACGTCCCTGGGTTGTGCACATCAGTTAGATATTTTATTCGTCGATGGTGCGAATAGATTCGAGGGCGATCCAAATGCTGAACCAAAGGGTTGTTTCCCTGCCCGGGCTCGATACCGACAGACTGCTGACGAACGCGCAAAATCTCGAACGCGCGCTCGACGAGTGGCATGAAAGCGATCTCGATGCGTCGTCGGACATTCCGGCGCTGCAAGAGTTCGCTAACCGTTGGCGAAAGTCTGCGATGCTGATCGCGCTGCGGGCGCTCCGTCGCGTTGAGGATTTGCGCCTGGCCCAGAATAGCGGGAACGCAGACACTGACACAGACGCCGAAAGTTCCCCGCCTGACGGTGATGATGCGGTGCGTGCGGATGCCCCAGCGAAGGTGAAGACACCAGAGAAAAAGCGCTTATCGACACCGGAGTACTACGAGAAGGCGATTGCCGATTGGGCGGCATCGGGGCTCGATACGTCCACCAACGTCGATGATTTCTCAACTTTCGCAGCCAAATGGCGGGGAACCGCAACACTGATCGCGCTCAGGGCAGACCGTCGCGTCGATCAGTTGCGGACGCTTGAGGCGCATGTTCGCGAGCTTGAAGTGCGCCAGATGATGGCCGCCGAGGCGCAACGGCAACGTGAAGAAGCGCGCGTTGCTGAGGCGGCACGTGCGTTTCAGGCAGCACAGATTGCGGCGCTTGGTACTGGCGACAACAGCGCATCGACGGCGCTGGACCGCTACGAGCAAGAATTAGGGGACTGGTCAGGGCGCGGATTGGACAAAACCGCGAAGGTCAACGACCTCGTCGGTTTTGCAACCAAGTGGCGTCAGGATGCGACGCTCGTGTCGTTGCGTGCTGAGCGCCGCGTCGATCATCTGCGGGCGATGGAGTTCGATGCGCGCGGTGGACGGGTGCGCACCGGCACGGCAGCTGACCGTCGGCCCGTCGTCGAGGCTGATCAAGAGTCGCACCAGGAAGGCATGGCAGCGGCGTCTGCCCAGGCCGCTGCCGCCTCTTATGCGTATGCCGGTCAGGACGTTTTTGAGCCGACACCGGCCGCTCGCCCGGTGATGGAGCGGTCGTATTCTGTCACCGACAATTTCAATTTTGCACTTGATGACTGGCAGAATGCACGGCTCGACGATAGCACCGACATTGCGGCGTTCGAGACGTTCATTACGCGTTGGAAAAATGATGCAACGTTGATCGCGCTGCGGGCAGAGCGGCGCATCGAGGCGCTGAAAAAACAGCAAGCTGAGGCCGTGGCTGAAGCAGCGGCGAAGATCGCCAAGCCGGAAAGCCATCTCGACTACATTGCGCGGCATCCGATTGATTTGTCGGTGATCGATGCGTCGATGGGCGCGCCACCGGCCGTGGAAGTTACGCTGCGGACGTCGGCTGAGAATATTGCCGCAGCCGTGGTGGAGTGGGATGCTGCCGCCTTGGAGTTTAGCGGTGATCGGGGCGCCCTTGCGGCATTCGCGGATCGTTGGCGGCGGGATGCCGAGATTATCGCGCTGCGCGGTGATCGGCGGATTGAGGGGCTGAATGCCGAGAAGCGGCGGCTGGAGCCGGATTGGCAGGAGGCACTGCGCCTCAACACGGCTGCGGGCTATGAGGTATTTCAGGCTAAGCATCCACACAGTCAATATCAGAAGGAGCTGTCCAAGCGCCTGCTGCTGATCGATGAAGGCCTTGCCTGGGAGAAGACCGTGGCAGTGGCAACCGTTGATGGGTACCGGTCCTATCTGCAAGCGTGGCCGAGCGGAACCTATAGCCGCGAGGCCCGGGTTGGCATGATGGGCGGGACGGCTGTCCCAGTCGTGGCCGCTGTCGTCGTGCCGGTCGTACCCGTGCCGACTGTGACTGCAGCCTCGGTGCCAGTATCAGCCGAGGTCGCAACGTCGGCTCCGATGGCAATGGTGGCCCCGCCGGTGTCGGTCGCGACGACGAGCCTTGTGCCGGTCACAGCGGATGCAGCGATAGTGTTTCCGCCGTCGACGGTTGCGGCAGCGCCTCCAAGCGTTGCGCCCAAGACATCGTCACCGCCGCGGCGGACGATGCTGGTCTGGTTGGCGGTCGTTGCGGTAGCCGCTGCCAGTGCTCTGCTGGCATATTTTTTCCTGCCAAAGAGCGCGAAATTTGCTGCGTTGCCGCAGCCTGCACAGGTGGCTGCGGTGACAGGTTCGGTCGGATCAGGTGCGGCGGTCCAAGCTGCGGCGCTAACCCGCATGCCGGCTCGTCAGTCGACTGAGGGCCGGATGGCTGCACCGAAGTTGCAGGTGGTACCAGATCGGCCGGTGGAGCAGTTCGCCCCGCCAGTTGAGGAGCCGGTACCAGACACGACATCAACGAGTGCGGTTGGGCCTGCAGCAACGCCCGCAAGCCTCGGATCAGCGGTCATCAGTGCTGAAACCGACGGCAAAACTGGATCCCTGACATCAACCGCAACTGGCGACCTCGCTCCTTCAATAAGTCTGTTAGCTCCTTTGAATTCCTGGAACGTTGCAACCGCCGCGCATGCTGGCTGGTCCGTTCCTCTGGCTCCCTTGAATGACTGGAACGTTGCAACCGCCGCGCATGCTGGCTGGTCCGTTCCCTTGGCTCCCTCGAATGACTGGAACACTGCAACCGCCCCGCATACCGGCTGGTCTGTTCCCATGGCTCCCTTGAATGACTGGAACACTGCAACCACCCCGCATGTCGGTTGGCTACCTGACTTGTGGCGTGTTGAAGACGTGCTGGTACGCCTGCCCGCGCCGCACACTGACGGCGCTCTCACGGCATTGTCCGTTCAGGCGACGGCCACAGGCACTGGATTTATCAGCACAGCCAGCATTCCTGTTGTGCCGCCGTCTCGCCCGGCGACTGAGGCGACCCGAGAAACCAGTAAAATGCCGAGGCCGATCAAGCGGCGGGAGTCTGTGATTGAGCGGGCCTCGGCCGCGCCAGTGATCGAGCCTGCCGAACCGAAGCCACAGAAAAACCGGCCGCCGCCGATTGATGAGGAAGCCACGCCTACTCTGGCTCCGAAACGGGTGGCCCGTCCGGCACCTGAGCCGGAGCCTGAACCCGAAGTTAAGCCGCGCCCACGGCCGATCCCTTCTGTCGCCGTCGCACCGAAAGTCGAACCGCCCCGTAAAGAGGTGCCGAAGCCAGCAGCGGTGAAGGAGGTGGCAAAACCTGCAGCCGTCAAACCGCCGGCTCCGGATGCGCCCTCGCCCAACGCCTGGCTGCGGGACATTTTCACAAGCCGCAATTGAGCTGAACGATGGACAACAAAAAAGCCCGCAATCCCCTGGGGAATTGTGGGCTTTCTGTTATGAATTCGCGCTTTGATCAGTATGTGAATTTCAACGTGGCGACGGCGCGCTGCGTGCACTGGAAGACGGTGCCAGTGCAGAAGTTGTTGGCAAAGCCGCCGCCAGCATTGTCGTTCTTCAGATCGGTGTTCCAGTAGCGCAGGTCGAGTGAGATTTTCTCGTCGTAGGTGAAGCTCATACCGGCGTTGCCGTAGATGTAGCTGCTGGCACCATTGGTGACGGCGATTTTGTAGGGCTGCGAGTCGCCCTTCTGATAGCCAAAGGTGGCACCGAACACCGGCACGATTTTACGCCAAGCCGCGAAGGTTTGCGTGAATGTGGTTTCGCTGGTCCAGACCCGCCCGGTTTCTTGGCTGTAGTCTGGCGAGACGAAGATCGTTTGGGAGAGGTTGCCATCTTTCCAGAGGTCACGGTTTACGGCGGCCTTGAATTCGAAATAGTTCAGCTCGGCGCGCGGATCTTTGGCACCGGGGTAGGTGTAATAGATGCCGCCGATGTCGAAGTTATAGTCGCCCGACGCGGTCTTAAAGACCGGCTTGATTCCCGCGTAAAGATCGATCTCGGCATTGGCCTTGACCGGGCCGCCGATGTACGGGTCGGTGGCGGTGTTGAAGTTCAGCGATGAGGCCCAGACGCCCGCGTAGGCGATGCCGTAGGTGAGATCGACGCCACCTTGCAACGCCGGGTTACGCCGGGTCTGCGAGAAGCCACGGAAGATGTAGTCCGAGGTGACGCCGAAGTTGAAGGTGGCCTTTAGCGCCCGTTTCTCTTCAGCGGCGACGGCTGGCGCATCCTTCATGCCCTGCGCCATCGCACCGGTTGCTGAGCTCAATGCCACTGCGCTGGTCGAGAGCATAAGCGCTCCGACGATCATTGAAGTCTTCTTGTTGCCCGACATGCCAGTCCCCGTGTTTGTGGTTCGATGGAGAAACTGATGCACGGCGATAACGGCGGCGACAACGATGTTCCGCCATTTTGAGAAGGTTTGGATTAGTTGCTTGCAAAGCTGCAACACATTGAATTATATAATGATTATTTAATTGGCAGGTACTGCTCAAAACAACGCCACGTGCCGCCTGCTGAAGCAAACGCGTGGGATCTGTGCAGTAATTGGGCAGTTGGTTGTGGCGGTCAACCGATAGGCCAGAGTGCCCACGCCATGAGCGTCACCACACCTGCGATGATGGCAATTGGCCAATATGATTGGCTGGCACGAGCGTTGGCGGCGGCGAGGCGCTCGACGGTGTCGTCGTCCAGCTTGATGCCGCGCTCGACGCCGTCGGCGAACGACAGGGCGGTACGCTCGGCTTGCTCCAGCAACCGGGGCACTTCGGCGAGTAGGCGGCCCATCGCACCGGCGCCATCGCCGACATCACGTAGGCGGCCGACAACGCCGTAGTTGGCGTCGATCCATTCCTTGGCGATGGGTTCGGCAGCGGTCCACAGGTTGAGCGTCGGGTCGAGCGAGCGGGCGACGCCTTCGACGATGACCATGCTCTTCTGCAGCAGGATCAGTTCGGGGCGGGTCACCATGTCGAACACTTCGGTGTAGGCGAACAGCTGGCCGAGCAGGTCGGCCATCGAGATTTCATCCGCCGTGCGGCCGTGGATCGGCTCGCCGATGGCGCGCATCGCCTGGGCGAACACCTCCACAGAGTGATGGGCGGGCACGTAGCCGGCATCAAAGTGGATTTGCGCGGCGCGGCGATAATCGCGGGTGATCAGGCCGAACAGGATCTCGGCGAGGAATTTCCGCTCGCGTGGTCCGAGGCGTCCGACGATGCCGAAATCGACCGCTACAACCTGGCCCTGGGCGTCGACCAGCAGGTTGCCCTGGTGCATGTCGCCATGGAAGAAGCCGTCGCGCATGGCGTGGCGCAGGAACGAGCGCAGCACGACGACGCCAAGCGACTTCAGGTCGAAGCCTTGGGCGATCAGCGCGGCGCGGTTGGCAATCGGCGTGCCGTCGATCCACTCGATGGTGAGGACGCGGCGTTGCGTGCGCCGCCAGTCGACGGAGGGCACGCGGATGGTGCCGCCTTCGACACCGACATCGCCTTTGATGTTGTCGGCCATCTCCGAGATGGCCGCCGCTTCGAGCCGCAGGTCCATTTCCAGCTGCGTGGTGCGAGCGAGGTTATCGACGATGGCAACCGGCTTCAGGCGGCGGATCGGCGCATGGATGCGCTCGATCAGCCGGGCGGCAAAGAAGTAGCTGTCGAGGTCGCGCTTGAAGCGCTTCTCGACGTTAGGGCGCAGGATTTTGACGGCGACATCACGGATGACTTCAACGCCATCGACCATGTCGCGCACTTTGGCCTTGTGGACCTGGGCGATAGAGGCGGCGGCGACGGCGGGGCCGAATTCGATAAAGTGGTCTTCGAGTTTGCCGCCAAGTGCTTCCTCGACGGCGGCGCGGGCTTCAGCTTGGCTGAACGGCGGTAGGCGGTCCTGCAGCTGGCGCAAGTCGGCGGCGAGTTCCGGGCCGATCAGATCGCCGCGCGTGCCGAGGAACTGGCCGAGCTTGACGTAACTCGGGCCCAGGCTGGTCAGCGCCTGGGCGACGCGGGTCTCCTTCGGCCGATTGCGGACGAACGGCCACGCCAGCAGCCGGATCGGCAACGTCGCGGCGCGCGCCAAGTGCAGTACCAGCGGCACCTTCGTGCCCTTCGGCACAAACCGCACGCCATGCTGGGCCAGCACAATGCCCGCGCGCGCCAGCCGCCAGAGGTTCGTTACGGCGTTTGCCATTGTTAGGGTCACGATTGGTGGGGCTAGGTGGTGCTGAGGGGCGCGAGAAACTTCCGGCTCTAGCTGGACGTAGGTTGGGTCAAGCTTTTGCGCGACCCAACGTCCACGACGGCAGGAGCGGCTTGGTTGGCACCACCCGTGAATGTTGGGTCGCGCGAAGTGCTTGACCCAACCTACGTCCAGCTAGAGCCGATGCAGCGGGGACTTGGTCACTACAACTTAAGCCAGGATCGGCGTGGTCGGGAATGCCAACTGCTCGCGGGCTTTCCAGTCGTTGGTGACGTAGTTGATGATGATCGACTTGCGGACGCCGGGAATATTGCGCTGCTCGAAGCCATGGTAGGTGTTGTTCGACGGCACAAAGATCATCGCGCCATTCGGTGTGAACGGCGAGGTGGCGACGTGCTTCTTGTTGGCATCATAGATGTCGGTGCCGAGCGCGGCGTGACCAGGCTCATCCGACAGATACAGCAGGAATGTGAACAGCTTGACGCCGAGGTCGGTGTGCGGTTCGAGCCAGAAGCCGTTGATGTCCTGGGCGAACTCGACGCGCAGATAGGACCCGGCGAGCTTGCAGCCGAATGTCTGTTCCGTTGCCTTGATCACGCGCGGGTCTTGCAGGGCGTCGGTGACAGCGGCGACCACAGGGTACTTGCCACGGTTTTCCGCATCAAAATACTTGCGGGTGGCGTTGTGGACTTCGCGCTTGCCCGAGATGCCGCCCAGTTCCGGCGCCGGGAAGGGCAGTTTGTCGACCAGCTTCGCCGCGTCCGGCGACAGGCAGTTCTCGATGAACCAATGGCGGTAGGGGGCTTCATGCTGCTTGGCGGCGGCAAAGCTTTTCGTCAGGCTGGTGACGACTTGATCGGCGGCAATGGGGGTCGTCGGCATAGGATGCTCCTCGGTGGCCGCAGATGCTAGGCTAGGTGATGCTTTAGCAGAGCCCGGTCCATAAAACGACGCAGTTGTTAAGCCAACCTAACGTTCTAAGCTGGGGCGACCAAACGACAAGGCGTCGCGGTTGCGCTGGAAAACCGACTGCTAACAACTTTTGGTTCAATTTGTTCTCCCTAACGGCACGAGCGCGCGCATGACGACACGAGACGCACCGGAGCAGCCGGCCGAGACTATCAGCAGCCAGCGGCTCGACAAATGGCTGTGGTTCACCCGCATGCTGAAATCGCGGACGCTGGCGGCAGATCTGGTGTCGGCGGGGAAAGTGCGCCTCAACGGCGAACGGGTGACAAAGCCGAGCCAGATCGTAAAAGCGGGCGACACGATTACCTTTGTCTTGCACGAGCGCCCGCGCGTGCTGGAGGTGGTGGCCGGTGGTGAGCGTCGCGGTCCGGCTCCGGAAGCGGCTGCGTTGTATAAGGATTTGAGCCCACCACCGGCGCCTCGCCCATTGACCGCCCCAGCCGGGCAACGTGATGCCGGAGCCGGGCGGCCCACCAAACGTGATCGCCGCGATCTGGACAAATGGCGTGATTCCGGCACAGGCGACTGATCCGGCCCGGAATTTGCGATAACGTGCGACAAAGCGTCAACGTGTGCCGATGCAACGGCGTGCCTAGACAGCTAAAGACACCGAACCAGGATAATTCCGCACTATGACGTACATCGTCACTGAAAGCTGCATTAAGTGCAAGTTCACCGACTGCGTTGAAGTTTGTCCGGTGGACTGCTTCTACGAGGGCGAGAACATGCTCGTCATCCATCCGGATGAGTGCATCGACTGCGGCGTCTGCGAACCGGAGTGCCCTGTTGATGCGATCAAGCCGGATACTGAGAAGGGTCTGGACAAGTGGCTGCAGTTGAACCGTGACTATGCGGAACAATGGCCGAACCTGACGACCAAGAAAGACCAGCCGCCGGACGCTGAGAAGTTCCGTGATGAAAAGAACAAGTTCATCCACTTTTCGCCGAAGCCTGGCACGGGCGACTGATCAGGTCGCCAATTTGGCGGTGCCAATCCGCCGCAGGGTGTTGAATTAGGGTGGCCTCAGGGCCTGCCGACGGGCAGTTGCGTTTCCGCGTTAAGGATGAATATTCAGGGCGAACGCAGGTGCGCGTCGCGTGGCCCTTCTTTTTCCATGAAGTTTGTGTTATAGGTGATCTTACGTGAGATTGTGAGCTTAGGTGGAGGTGCAACCTAGGTTATCCCCATAAACACGTGAGAATAATTGTGGACTTGAGCTTTGGTTTGCTTCCAAGCTTCACGATTTTTCTCTTTGGGGACGCCAAAGTTAGCAAGGAATTAATCTCCTCGCGCCATAACTTAGCCTGCAATGTCTGATTTAGTGTCCTCGTAGCGGGTGGTTCGCCACCCACTATGACGGAAGTTAAATCGAACGATTGGACAACCCCTGCGGAACTGGCTCCACGTGGCGGCCTTGATGCGGGGGTTAATTATGTCAGGTGCTGGCGAGGTTGCCGGTCACTGCAGTTTTTGCATGTCTAATCATTGCATGCCTTGGGTTGAGTGCGTGAGTTGTTAGGGACGTCGGTTTCGCAGGCACCAGACTTGTTGGGGTCTTCGATATCACCGCGCCGGTTGTATGCGGTGCGGTGAGTTGCGTGAACAAAAGAGTGAGACGAGAACATGGCGCAGAGTAAGAAGGTGTCTTCTCCGGTTGCGGCTTCCAAAGTGGCGACGGCCACGAAGCCAGCCACAACAAAGCCTACTGCCTTGAAGCACAAGTCAGCCGGGGCAGGCAAGCCCGTTGCTAAGCCTAGCGCAAAAGTCGCAAAGCCAAGTGCCAAAACTGCCCAAACAGTCAAATCTGCGCCGGCCGCTAAGTCCGTAGCCAAGCCAGTCAAATCAGCCGTCAAAACAATAATGGCTGTAAAGCCAACCAAGAAAGTCGATGTGGAACCAGTGGCAAAATCAGCTAGCAAAACAACTGCAACTGCTGCCGCTGCAAAAGTGAGCGCCGTCAAGGCCGCTCCTAAGTCCGTCGGTAAGGCCAAAGTTGCAGCGCCGGTTGCGAAGCCTGTGGTCAAGGCAGCTGCGGCGGTTGCGGCAAAGGCTGCGGCCCCGATTGCCCCGGCCCCCGTCGCTGCGGCTGTGAAGGCCGTGTTCAACAAGGAATCAGTGCGGGCGGCGACGCCTCCTGCCAGCCTGGCGAAGGCGGCGATGCCAGCGGCTGTGGCGAAACCAGCGGCCCAGCGGATTACGGCACCAGTGGCCGCTAAACCTGCGCCGGTAAAGGTTGTTGCTCCTGTGACAGCTCCGGCCGTGCTGTCGGTGGCAGCGGCCGCCGCGAAGAAAACCGTCAGCGCCCGCCACGGCTTCAAGACCAACGAATTCGTGGTCTATCCTGCCCACGGCGTCGGCCGCATCGTCGGCATCGAGGAGCAGGAAATCGCCGGCATGTCGCTGGAACTTTTCGTCATCACGTTCGACAAGGACAAGATGACGTTGCGGGTGCCAACCGGCAAGCTGACCAGCGTCGGCATGCGCAAGCTGGCCGAGGAGCCGGTGGTGCGCCGTTCGATGGAAACGCTGAAAGGCCGCGCCCGCGTCAAGCGGACGATGTGGAGCCGTCGCGCGCAGGAATACGAAGCGAAGATCAACTCGGGCGACCTAGTTGCCATCGCGGAGGTCGTGCGCGATCTCTACCGCTCGGAAACCCAGCCAGAGCAGTCGTATTCTGAGCGTCAGCTGTACGAAGCAGCGCTCGACCGGATGTCTCGCGAGATTGCGGCTGTCGATAAAATCGACGAGCGCGCCGCAGTGCAACGCATTACCGAAATCTTGGCCAAGAGCGCCAAAGGTCGCCGCTTGGCAGCTGAAGGTGCCGAAGCGGAAGCCGCACTGGCCGATGCTGAAGCCGATGACAGCGAAGACGCTTCCGATGTGAAGGCCGCTTAAGCGCT
>JAYSVA010000423.1:0-6212 GCA_043718785.1 Hyphomicrobiaceae bacterium | reverse complement strand
CAGTTTTGCAGGCTTCGAGGTATTGCTTCAACGATAGCTCAGATTGCTTCTGGCGATCATAGCTTCGCGCGTAGACCTCGAAGATTTCGTCTTGAGACGTCATGTTCAGCCTCGTCGCTTGATATCGAGCCATCGTTGGTTCCTGGAGGATCCAACTATGGTCAGCGTATCGGTGCAATCCTTGGCCGTACCGCCCTTGATTGGTGAGAGGGCCGGCCGCTCAATCCCGTGTATCTGTTTGTCTGTCTGTCTGTCTGTTGCTCTGCTCGACGTTTAGATTTGGGTGGTGCTTTGGTTCCCTCTTACTCAGCTTACGTGAACAACTCTATATTGGTTCGCGGCGTTCTGCGTGGGGCCGATTGGTCACTCAACAAAAATATCGTAGTGTCAAAGAATTGCACGTACTTCTGGCGGAGTTATGTCAACCCGCAGGCAGCATGTAGATAAAGGCGCAGCGTTCAGCTGCCCGCGAACATGGCAGTTCAATCCGGCAAAGCATAGACTTCAGTGCAGACTTGCGCAAACCGCCATCATTTCACCCGAGACTTGAACTAAGGGGCTGCCGCATGTTGCAGTGTCGGCAGCAGGGCCAAGGCGGCAGCGATCTCGGCAGAATACGGGGTTTTCCGGGATGAAACTGGGTTTGTTATGATGGCTAGTGCTTGACGGACAACGCGAACAGCCTGTTCCGTCATGCCAGACGCGGGTTGATCGCTCATGCAGTGCTGGAGGTGCGCGACTGCTGCTCGCATCGCAAAGATTTGAGTTCCCTGCTGCACGCTGATGGCCATGGCTTCGGCCAATGCGAGCTGCGCTTCAAGGATTGCGGGATTAGGACCTTGCAGCAACGCCAGCGCGCGCACTCTGAGTAGTTCGCCGATGTACAGGCCAATCCGTCCGCTACGCGCCAATTTTAGGCCGTCGGCAGTGGCGCGGGCAGCGAGATCGCAAAGCCCGGCGTCCAGAGCGACTTCGGCCTTCAGGAGCATGGCGTACGGCAAAGCCTGACCCGCCCCCGTGCGGCGGTAGTTCTGGATCGCGCGTTCAATGCGGACAATGCTGTTTTCCGGCGATTGTTCGGCCTCGTGCCAGCCAAGAATGATCTCTGACCAAGCCGACCAATAGGTAAACCCGTGACGCTCGGCCAGGTTGCGGGCGGCCAATGCCAAGGGGGCCGCGACTAGCCGTTGCCCCAGTGTTTGAGCTCTGGCGGCGAGTACAGCCACAACATGGGCACTGGTATGAGGGTGCTGCAACTCATCGGCGCGGCTTAATGCCTGTTCCGCGATTTGATCGGAAGCGGCCAGATTACCAGCCACTGCTTCCGCCCAAGCCCAGTGTGCCTGGGCTAACACGCCCTGATCAGAGGCGTAGCGGAAGCGCATGGATTCATGGCGTTCGGGCTTGTAGCGCCGCTGTACTTCCCGGTAGTGGCCAATGGCCTTGGCGATATCGCCAGCCTGTAGACGGGTCAGCCCCTGCATGCGGTGGGCGAGCAGGCATTGTTCGTCGCCCCAAATTGCGCGGTCCCCGTTGCCGCCATCAACTTCGCCGCAGTTGTCTGTCGACGCTTCAGCGGCGATGATCGCCCGTTCGCCGATCTCCAGCGCTTCCGCTAACTCGCCGCGCACGGAGTGGCAGCCGTGCAACCCCCATAATATCTCAAATGGTGTGGTCGTGGATCCGGCGGTCAGCTCCAGACAACGGCGGTAATTTGCGATGACCGCATCGGCACCATTGCCGGCTAGCATCGTCAGACAGGGGCCTAGCAGGCGGCGGATAGCCAGTTCTTCTTCATTTGCGGCGCCATTTGACTGAGCATCCTGGATATCGCTCAGTTCGGTCAGTAGGACCAGACCGCGCTGCAGGTGAGATACGGCAGCACTGAGCTGCGACAGGCTGAGTGCGCCTTCTGCAGCCAGTCGCCACCATTGCGCAGCCGTCGTTCGAACTCCGGCCTCGGAGTAGTGCAGCGCCATCGCCTCGGGGTTAGTTCGGGCGAAAGCGGGGAAGTCTCGTGTGATCGTGTTGGCTGCCAGAGCGTGTAACTGACTCCGATGCTGTTTCAACAGCGAGGCGTAGGCCGCATCGCGTACTAAGGCGTGACTGAAACGGTGGCTGATGCCCGGCCGGTCCGTTACGGGTGCCACCAATCCACTTGCCATGAGCGCTGCCATGCCGGTGTGTAATGCGGTGGGAGCGACGGAAAACATGCGTGCCAGCACGGCCAGATCAAAGTCTCGGCCGAGCACCGAGGCGGACTGAGCCAGTGATTTGCTGCCAGCCAACGCGTCTAAACGAGCCGCCAGGGTTAAATTGAGACTGGTCGGGCTTGCCAGGATGGCGGACGCCTTCTGGGGCGTAGCGGTGTCGGCGTAGAGTGCCGCCAGCTGCTCGGCAAACAGCGGCACTCCCTCTGACCGGCGGGCAATCAGCCGCAGGACATCGGGTGCCAGTTGTCGCGCTGGCATCAGCAACTCGATCATTTCGTTGTCGCTCAGACGCTCGACAGCGACCACTGTCGCACGCTGACTGACGCGGGATGGCAGATCGCCGCTTCGTCTGGCAACCAGCGCTAAGCCGAATTGACGCCAGCGGGCGGATCGCTCCACTAAACTGCTGAGGAATTGCAGGGTTTCTGCGTCGGCCCAATGCAGGTCTTCAATGGCCAATATGCTTGGCTGCACTGAGATGGCATGGCTGATGATTTCGATCAGTAGATTGACGAGGCGATGCTGTCGGTTACTTGGCCAGCCCAGTCTGTTGGCCGCGCTGACATCGCTAACGGTTGCCGCGTTCGGGTTGGGTCTGGCTTTGTCAGCATAAAAGAAGCGGCACAACAGCTCATGATCTGCCGTTTCAAGACCGTTCAGTGCTGGCACTGTCGATGAGTAGTCCGGCGTCGCTTGCCCCAGCCAGTCCATATCTGCTCTGGGCAGCGCTTGGCGGAGCAGCTCACGGATCGGCTGCAAAGTGGCATGCACTTGCTCTGGGCGGCAGGTTGCCTCGATCCAGCGGACTTTACTGGCCGTTACCCGCGCCCTGAAGTGACGGAGCAGTGCTGATTTACCAATCCCTGCTTCGCCGGTGATAACTGTAACTTGTTGCCCGCCAGCCTGCACAGACGTCAGGGCTACTTCTAAGGCTGCCCGTTGACGGGCGTTGCCGACCAGGCGAGGCGCGCGACGGTCCTGAAACTGCAGCGGGGCTCTGAAGGCAGTTACGCTCCAGGCTTGCGGGCGCACCGACTGATCGCCGAACCGGCTGGCTAGGCTTGCGGATTCTAGTGCCGCAAAGATGAAAGTATCGGCCGCCAGAATTCGCACTGCTTCGCTGACAACGAGTGTCTGGTTGTGAGACTTGGAGCGCAACGTGCTTGCGTCACCGAGAACCCGACCGACAAGATCACCGATGCTGTTGTTTCCTCCGATGTGGCTGACGATGACGATGCCCGCATCAACCGCAAGCCGTACTGTGGCGGCGCGATAGCGTTGTGCGGCCAGCTCTAGCCCGGCCAATAAAGCGTCACGCGGTGAGTGGGGCGCGAAGGCATCTGGTCGGGTGGTATTGGAAGTGCCCCATACCGCCAGGATGCTGCCGCTAATGTCGCCGACAATCTGTCCTCCGTGATCTTTGACAATCCGGGCAACATCGGCGCGATAGCGTCCCAACTCACACGATACAACTTCCGGGTCAACATCTGCCTCGCTGATGAGCTCGCAGGCCAGAACAGTGACCTGCCGCCGCTCTGCTTGTCGCAAACGTTCGTCGGTCCCAACTGCCCCGAAATTAACCATTGCTCAGTCTCCCACACGGCCCCGCAACACCGGCATGGCCGATGTTTGAAGCGTGGGCCGCGTAGGTTAATGAATCGTAGTCGTTAACAATTGAACATCGATCAATAAGCGCTCATCATTTTCGCCGAATTGGAATAACTCACATGGCACGGAATTCGCGCGCGCTCTCGGCCAGGAACGCACCAACATAAGTTGCGAACGAGCGCCAGCACTCGACACGGTAGGTTGGGCCATCACCTTGGCCGCCGACATCCGTGCGGAACAGCAGGATTTCACACTTGCCGAGCAGTGTACGCGTTGCCATTCCCGGCGGGAACCGCTCTGCGTGAAGGTCTAGTGGGCAACCTGTATTCAGAACGGCGGCTGCAGCGGGGCCTGTTGCGATCAACGCCACGTTGCGATGGCTGATATCGACCAGCGCGTGGTGCTGATCCTTAAGGGCGGCCGTCAGTTCTGCGGCCACCATCTCAGCATCTGCTTCAGGCGCGAGCAACAGCCACTCGTTAGGACCCAGGCGTGCCGCGGTTCGCCCGTTTTGCACCCGAAAGCGGTTGATCGGTTGATCGAGTTGGAAGTCGGCGACGGTCGCCAACTTGGCCACATCGCGCTCAGGTATCCGCAGTGACCAGCGGGCTTCTGCCTGCACCGGGTGGATTGTGACCTGCGTTGACTGGCTATCCGGGCTCAGCGCTTGAATGTTGAGGGCGGAACGGCGCTGGGCAATCGAGCTCTTTTCAAGCATGGAGGCGAACACCTTCGGCATCAAAGAATATCGGCTCAGTCACTTTGACAGTGGTGAAGCCGTTTGGACTGGTGACGTGCAGACGGTCGCCAATGCGGCGGCGGCCATCGGCGATGAGTGCCAGAGCGATGCTGCGCCCGCAATTCGGGCTCATATAGCTGGAGGTGACGTGTCCCAGCATCTTCATCGGCACCGGCTGGTTCGGATTGTCAACGATCTGCGCGCCCTCGTCGAGCACTTCGGACGCGGTGTCGGTGAGCAGGCCGACCAGCTGTTTGCGGCCGGATGCCACCAGATCGGGCCGTGCCAGCGAGCGTTTGCCAACGAAATCCGGCTTAGCTTTCGCGATCATCCCGCCCAGGCCGACGTCGTCGGGCGTGACGGTTCCATCGGTTTCTTGGCCGATGATAATGAAGCCCTTTTCGGCCCGCAACACGTGCATGGTCTCGGTGCCGTAAGGCGTGATCTCGTAAGGCTTTCCTGCTTCGTAGACGGCCTCCCAGACGGCCTGCCCGTAATCTGCGGGCACGTTGATTTCATAACCAAGTTCGCCGGTGAACGAGACCCGGAACAGCCTTGTCGGCACGCCAGCAATATGGCCCTCGCGGATGGCCATGTGTGGGAGGGCCTCGTCCGATAGGTCGATATCATCGACCAACGGCTCCAATACGTCGCGGGCGCGACGGCCTTGCACCGCAATCACTGCCCATTGTTCGGTGACGGACGTGAGGAACACCCGCAAATGCGGCCATTCAGTCTGCAGGTAGTCTTCCATGAGGGTGAGGACGCGTGGCGCGCCGCCCGTCGTTGTCGTCACGTGGAACCGGTCATCGGCGATGCGGGCGACCACGCCGTCATCCATGATGAAGCCGTCTTCCTTCAGCATCAGGCCATAACGACACTTGCCCGCCGCCAACTTGGTCCAGCTATTGATGTACATCCGGTTCATGAACTCGGCAGCGTCGGGGCCGACGACCTCGATTTTGCCGAGGGTTGAGGCATCAAACATGCCGACGCTCTGGCGTACGGCCTTGCTTTCGCGTTGCACGGCCTGATGCATGGTTTCCGAGCCACGCGGGAAATACCAGGCGCGCTTCCACAGGGCGACATCTTCGAACACGGCCCCTTTGCTGACGGCCCAGTCGTGTATCGGTGTCAGGCGTGCAGGATCGAACAGGTCGCCACGATTGGGACCGGCGATGGCCCCGAACGTGGTGGGTGTGTACGGCAGGCGGAAGGTCGTTGTGCCGACGCTCGGGATCTCGGTGCCGAGCTGGCCCGCCACCAGCCCCATGACGTTCATATTGCTGGTTTTGCCCTGATCGGTGGCCATGCCCGTGGTGGTGTAGCGTTTGACGTGCTCGATCGAGGTAAAGCCCTCGCGTACGGCCAGCTTGATGTCTTTCGCGGTGACATCGTTCTGGAAATCGATGAAAGCCCGCTCGCGCGTTGTATCGTTGGCGGTCGGCATCAGGCGCACCGGCTGGAAACCGATCCAGGATGGGGTTGCGTTGACGGCACTCGTTTTGCCCGCGCTTGCCAAACCATCAGCAAGGCAGGCTGTTAGATCATAATGTCCCTTGCACGCACCAACGCTGATCTCGGCCTGATTGGACGGGCCGGGCACAAACGCGTCGAGCAGCGTGTCGAACACCAGCTTGCCGCGCGATTGT
>JAYSVA010000422.1:0-2854 GCA_043718785.1 Hyphomicrobiaceae bacterium | reverse complement strand
GTGGCACCCTTGGGATCCTCATCCCGCCGAGCGTCATGCTGGTGGTGATGGCTCCCATCATGGGCGTGCCGGTCAATCATTTATATTCCGCGGCGATCGTTCCCGGCTTCCTGCTCGCTGCGCTCTATATTGTTTACTGCCTTGCTCGCAGTATGCTCAACCCGTCGCTCGGCCCGCCGGTGCCGAAAGAGGAGCGGATCACCGATATTGGCAAGCTGGCCTACGAGTTCTTCTCGGGCGTGGTGCCCCTGCTGGTGCTGATCGCGGCGACGCTCGGCACCATCCTCACCGGCATGGCTACCGCCACCGAGGCGGCGTCATGCGGCGCACTCGGAGCGACGGTACTGGCGCTTGCCTATCGCAAGCTCACGCTGCCGGGGCTGAAGGAGGTTGCGATCTCGACCATCACGACCTCCAGCATGGTGCTGTTTCTCGCGGTGGCTTCCAGCGTGTTCGGAGCGGTCTTCACCAAGCTTGGCGCTGCGGGACTGATCACCGGCACGGTGGCTGGTCTCCCACTGCCGGACATGGGCAAGCTGCTGGTCATCATGGCAATCATCTTCTTGCTCGGCTGGCCCTTCGAGTGGCCCGCCATCGTGCTTATCTTTCTGCCGATCTTCCTGCCGACGGTCGAAGCGCTGAACATCGGCTTGTCCAAGCAGGACATGCTGCTGTGGTTTGGTGTCGCCGTTGCGGTGAATATGCAGACGGCGTTTCTAAGCCCGCCCGTTGCGATGTCGGCGTACTTCCTGAAGAACGTCATGCCCCAATGGAGTCTGGGAATGATCTACAAAGGGATGGCGCAATTCATGGTGATCCAGGTCTTTTGCCTGGCGCTACTGATACTTTGGCCCGAAATTGTGTTGTGGCTGCCCAGGACGCTGAGGTGATCCGCATCGCGCCTGCGGGGTCCACGGCGCCAGCTTTTGAGCACAGGTAAACCGATGCGCAATGCGGCCATTCTCGGTTACGGGGCCGTCCCGGTCGGGATCTATCAGCGAACCAAGGATGGGCGCGACACGCCGCTCGAGCATGAGCTGGCGGTGCGTGTGGTGCTCGACGCCATGCGCATGGCAGGCCTGCACAAGGACGACATCAACGGCGTCGTCGTGGCGCATCCGGGCGACCATACCAAGCAGGGTTATTTCCACACTTTCCTCACCAGCTATCTTGGCTTGACGTCGCAGTCCACCGTTATGCAGGTGATCGGCAACGGCATGACCGGCGGGCTGGCCTTCGATGAGGGCGTCCGCCTGGTGCGTGGCGGCGAGACCGACTGCGTGCTGGTCATCGGCGCGCATTTTGAATCCGGCACGCCGACCGCCGACCACCTCGACTTCAGCATACGCCTGACCGGCGACGTCGATTTCCAGTCGATTTTCGGTGCCGTGCCAATCGCCTGGTACGCCATGGCGGCGCGCCGCTACATGTACCAGCATGGCGTCAGCCGTGCGCAGATCGCGCAGATCGCGGTGAAGAGCCGGCGCCAGGCCCTGGACAATCCGCTGGCCCAGTTCCGCGAGCCGCTCACGCTGGACCAGGTGCTGTCGCAGCGCCAGATTGTCGAGCCGCTGGGCCTGTTCGAGGTGCCGGGCCGCGCTGACGGTGCCGTGGCACTGGTGATCACCACGGAAGAGATGGCCCGTGCCGCCAGCCGGCCCTATGTCCGCGTGCGCTCGCGCGGCTTCTACCACGAGGGCGAGCATCAGATTTCCGACCGCCCGGTCGATATGACGGATTACGGCACCATCCGCCGCGCCGCCCAGATGGCCCTGGAGCGCGCCGACCTCACGCTCGACGATATCTCTAATTTCCAGCTCTATTCACCCTGCACCATCGTCGAGGTGCTGACCACAGAGGCCATCGGCCTGTTCCCGCGCGGCAAGGGCTGGGCCGCTGCCGAGGACGGCCGTTCGGGGTTCGACGGAGCACGCCCGGTCAATACCTCCGGCGGCCACCTGTCGCGTGGCCATCCGCCGGAGGTGACTCCGCTCTACGACATCGTGGAAGCCTGCATCCAGGTGCTCGGGCGGGCCGGCAAGCGCCAGGTGCGTGGCCCCGGCTTGGCCCTGACGGCGTCGGAGCTGGGCAACTACAACGCCGCACTGGTACACATCCTGGAGGCTTGCGCATGACCGAGTCGACGGAGTCGACGAAATCGGCCGTTACGCTGGCCGTGGTGCGGCGCCCCGGTGCCCGGCCGTTCCCGCCGCGGGTCTCCACCTTCACCCGCCCCTTCTGGGATGCGCTTGCCGCCGGGCGTCTGATCAGCACGCGCTGCAGGCAGTGCAGCCGCATCTCCTTCCCGCCGAAGCCGCTCTGCCGGTCGTGCTGGTCGGAAGACATCGACTGGATCGACCTGCGGCCGTCGGGGACGCTCTACAGCTTCACCCGCGTCCATGTCGTGCCGCGGGCGTTCCTCGCAGACGCGCTCTACGATATTGGCATCGTCGATCTCGCCGACGGCGTTCGGTTGATGTGCCGCCTGCTCGACGTCGACGCCGACACGGTGATGGGCGGAGCCGTGCGGATGGTCTCACTGATCTACGACGACGGCCCGCTCTTCGCTGCCCGGGTCGCGCCTCCCGCCGCGCGTTAGCGCCGTCAGCCTTCGCCCTGCCGCTTCGCCCGTTCCTGCTCGCGCAACGTGCGCCGGACGATCTTTCCGCTGGCGGTGAGCGGCAGCTCGGTCACGAACTCAACCTCGCGCGGGTACTGGTAGGGGGCGACACGGGTCTTCACGAAGGCCTGAATCTCGGCCGCCAGTCCGGGCGCGCCGTCGTGGCCGGGCTTCAACACAACGAACGCCTTCGGCACCTCGCCGCGCACCGCGTCGGGCACGCCGATCACGGCC
>JAYSVA010000421.1:0-2860 GCA_043718785.1 Hyphomicrobiaceae bacterium | reverse complement strand
AACTCGAACTCAACGCAAACACACGCAAACCGACGCAGTACCCAACGCAAACGCAACACTGACGCAACCAACGCAGACACACGCAACAAACCAACGCGGCACTCGACGCAGCACTAAGAAAAGGTGGATCACACGTCGCAGGAGAGCGCCTGATGAATGGCGGTTTCGAGCAAACGTGGTGATAAATCGATCAGCGGCAGGCAGTGCAAAGCCCCAGCCGCAAAGGCGTTCCGTGTGGTCTCGCTGCCGGGACGCCCAGCCACGATGATCGATGGGACGGATGCGTGTTCAGCGACGATGCCGAGATTGTGCTCGTCGGTGACGACGAGATCAAAACTGTCGACCCGCAAGGCAAATTGAGCGGCGGCGCTGGAGCCAGCCTGGGCGATCAGGCATTCAAACCCGACCATGTAGCGCAAGCATTGTTCGATGATTGAGCCGCTGGCCGAGTTGCCCACGGTGTCAACAACCAGGACATTGA
Organism: Hyphomicrobiaceae bacterium; assembly: GCA_043718785.1. Taxonomy (GTDB): domain Bacteria; phylum Pseudomonadota; class Alphaproteobacteria; order Rhizobiales; family Hyphomicrobiaceae; genus JAYSVA01. The sequence continues at coordinate 2,379 of JAYSVA010000421.1, read as the reverse complement.
TCGTGCGGAACGTTGGCTGGTCGCCAATGTACGCAGTTTCCATCGTGGCTTCAGCCAGATAATCCGCGCCGATGGCGGAGCTGGTCGTGTCGGTCTGTTCCGTCAGAATGTCGAACATTACTGCCTCCTACGCTACTCTACATACACGGTCCGCAACGCACACAGTTCCACAACATGAGCACGCCCCATGTGAAACAACGCCAAATTGTCGGGTTTTGTTTTGGCACTGGAAACGTTAGTAGAATTCCCGTGTCCACAACTTAAAGCTAGCAAAATTGTGGAGGCAAGCAAGTCGATTCGCCGACTGAAGATTTCAAAGCTGGGGATAACTCGTGTGCAGTGCAACAACGCACTTGCGCTAGCTATGCTGCCGCGACCCGCTGCATTGCGGTCAGCAGCGCCACAACATCCTGCCCGGCGATGATGAAGGCGTCGACGCCGGCGGCCTGTAGTGCGGCTTCCAGCTCGCCTGGACGGCCTGCGAGATAGACCGTCGAGCAACCGGCATTTTTCAATGTCATGGCGGTGGATTCGGCGAGTTCGGCGTAGGTCGAATCGACCCCGCAGATGCAAGCGACACTGGCTTCGCTCAAAACAAACGCCGCCCCGACATCGGCTGAATTGGTGAAGCCGTCGCCACTGGTGACAGAGGCGATGCCGCCCGCCGCTAGCAGGTTGCGGATCCAGGTGGAGCGGGCGGAATGCTCCGCCATTGGACCGAGGTTGGCGAGAAACACGGCGGGGCGTTTGCCGGTCTTCGCGGCGCTGGCGTCGGCGGCATCGCGCAAGGCTTCGAAGGGGGCAGCGAGGCGGTGCGATGGCAGTGCGAGGGGCGACGTGGCGGCTGCCGTCGCTGGCGCAGGCAGCAGTACCGTGACAGGGGCTTCATCAAGGTTGGGGAACTCCGACGTTCCAGTAATTGGCGCGCGGCGGGTGGCGATATCCTTATTGCGGGCGTCGCGAATTTTATCGATCTGGCCCTGGATGCCGCCCGTCTGCAGCCCGGCGACGATGCCGCCGTCCTTCTCGATTTGTTGGAATGCGCCCCATCCAGCGTGGGCCAACTCGTCGGTCAGCGCTTCAATGGCTCCGGAACCGGCCGCCGGATCGGCGACCCGCCATAGGTTTGATTCCTCCAGCAGCACCACCTGCGTGTTGCGGGCGACGCGGCGGGCGAACCCGTCAGGCAGGCCGAGCGGCAGCGTGTACGGCAGCACCGCGACGCTGTCCGCCCCGCCGATGCCAGCGGCAAACGTCGCCATCGACGTGCGCAGCATGTTCACCCATGGATCGCGCCGGGTCATCATCCGCCACGCGGTTTCGGCGTCAATGCGGATCGGACTTGCGGCCACGCCCGATGCCTCCTGGACGCGCGCCATCAGGCGACGCAGCGCCCGCAGTTTGGCAATCCCGAGCATCTGGTCGGCATCAACGGCGGCAACGAACGACAGTGCCGCAAAAGCCTGCGCTAGAGACAGGCCTGCCTCGTTGAGCAGGCGGGCATAGGCAACAGCACTAGCCAGCGCCACGCCGAGCTCCTGCGCTTCAGACGCACCGGCTTCGTGATACGGGCGCAGGTCGATGGCGATGAACGGGCTTTTAAAGCCGGTGCCTTGCAGCTCGCTAACGACTGCAACGAGCTGCTTGCCAGCTTCCGGCCATGGGGTTGGCAGGTTGCCCAAGCGTGCCAGTTGCCCAATGGGGTCCATGCCGAAATTGACCGACAGGCTGCCGGGTGCCAGCTGGCGGCGGGCAACAAGAGCGGCCATGGCACGTGCCGCAGACGGCCAGTCGAGCCCGGGCTCAAGGCGCACGTGAATCAGGTCGAGCATCACGTTCTTCAGGCAGGCATCGACGCTATCGGCGGTCGGGTCAGACAAGCCGAAGCCACGGGTGCCCGCACTGCCCGCAAATGCCAGTGTCACGTGGTCGGCGCCGCCATCCAGATCAGCCAGAGTGAGGGCGTTCGCCGTCTTGGCGTCGGGATGGTCAACCCGGCTGGCGACGCCCCACGGCTGGCCGCTGTCCTGGCGCGACATTGTCGCGGCGGGGGTGGCCGGACGTGGATAGATCGGTTGAATTTCGAGTCCATCAGCGGTGCGGGCGACCAGCCGCTTGTTGAAATCGCTACCCTTCAGCACCTTCTGTGTCAACGCCAGCCACTGCTCCCGGCTGGCAGCAGGGAACTCAGCGGCAAGTGGTGGCAAAACGGCTGGGGCTGGCTGGCTCATGGGCGGGCTCGATTTCGAAGTGGCATGGTTTTGCAGTTTTCCAATTGTGTCTAGTGGCCTGAATCTTCTAAATCGCCGGATACAGGCTTTTCAGCTTCACACGGGCGTCGGGTGAAGTGAAGTGCCAGGTGGCTTTGACGTTGTGGGT
>JAYSVA010000043.1:0-4620 GCA_043718785.1 Hyphomicrobiaceae bacterium | reverse complement strand
TTGCCGAGGGATTTCGACATCTTGCGGCCCTTCTCGTCGCGGACGAGGCCGTGGAGGTAGACGTCGTTGAACGGCACCGTGCCTTGAGTGAACAGGCCCGCCATCATCATCCTGGCCACCCAGAAGAACAGGATGTCGGAACCGGTGACCAGCGTCGCGTTCGGGTAGTACTTTTCGAGCTCGTCGGTCTTCTCCGGCCAGCCGAGCGTCGAAAACGGCCACAACGCCGATGAGAACCAGGTGTCGAGCACGTCAGGATCGCGCTTCAACTCGACCGATTTGCCCCACTTCGCCTTGGCTTTCGCCTCAGCGTCGGCCTGATCGCGGGCAACCACGTACGCGCCATCCGGCCCGTACCAGACCGGAATTTGATGGCCCCACCACAGCTGGCGCGAGATGCACCACGGCTCGATGTTCTCCATCCAGCGGTAGAAATTCTGCTCGCCGTTTGCGGGCATGATCCGGGTCTTGCCGGTGCGCACTGCTTCGATGGCACGGTCGGCGAGCGGCTTGACGTTCACGTACCACTGCTCGGTCATGTACGGCTCAATCGGCACGCCGGAGCGGTCGCCGTGCGGGACTGTATGAGTGTAGTCCTCGACCTTGGCGAGGAAACCGCCAACCTCCATGTCGGCAACGATTTGCTTGCGCGCGGCGAACCGGTCCATGCCGCGATAGGCGGCGGGAACGCCGTCGTTGAGTTTGGCGTAGATATCGAAAATGTTGATGGCTTCGAGCTTGTGACGACGGCCAACCTCGAAGTCATTCGCATCGTGGGCCGGCGTGATTTTCACCGCGCCGGTGCCCTTTTCCGGGTCGGCATAGTCATCGCCGACAATGATGATCTCGCGGCCAACCAGCGGCAGCAGCAGCTTTTTGCCGATCAGCTTGGCCAACGTCGGATGCTTCGGATGCACGGCAACGGCGGTGTCGCCCAGCATCGTTTCCGGCCGGGTGGTGGCGATCGTCACGAACGTCTTCGCGTCATCCGGATTGTAGGTCGCGCCCACCAGCGGATAGTTGAAATAGTACAGATGCCCGCTCGGGTTGCGATCCAGCAGCTTGTTCAGCGCCGCGGCGTTGAACGGCACCGGCGTGCCTTCTATTGGTTCAACTTGGCCGCGCCGCCACTTGAACGAGCCCTTGCACTCGATCTGCTCGACTTCGAGGTCGGAGATGGCGGTCTGGAACTTCGGGTCCCAGTTGACAAGGCGATTGGCCTTATAGACCAGCCCGGCATCGTGCAGCTTGACGAAGAACTCGATGACGGCTTCGGACAGGCCCTCGTCCATGGTGAAGCGTTCACGCGACCAGTCGCACGAGGCACCGAGCCGCTTCAGTTGGTTGATGATGGTGCCGCCGCTCTCGGCCTTCCACTCCCAAACCTTCTCGAGGAATTTCTCGCGCCCCATGGCCTTACGGTCAGGCTGCTTGGTGGCGGCGAGCTGGCGCTCGACCACCATCTGCGTGGCGATACCGGCGTGATCCGTTCCTGGCTGCCACAGCACATCGCGCCCGCGCATCCGCTCGAACCGGATCAAAATGTCCTGCAGCGTGTTGTTGAGGGCGTGCCCCATATGCAGGCTGCCGGTGACGTTCGGCGGCGGAATGACGATGCAATACGGCGCGTTCTTGCCGCCGGTCACCCGCGCTCCGGCCCCCGCCTTAAAGGCCCCGGCATCCTCCCAGTCCTGGCGAACACGCGCTTCAAGGCCCGCCGGATTATAGTGCTTCTCAAGCATGGGGAACCGCTTCTTCAGTTGCGAAATCACGAAGCAGCGGTGTTAAGCCCGCGCAAGCCAAGCGTCAATGTTGGGTTGTGGTACGAGGTCATTTCCAGTCCCGGCGGATTGATGTAGTCTCCTCCCATGAATGGAACGACACTTAATGCTCAAGCCCTTGAGGCTCTGACCCGCGATCTGGAAGAACTCGATTCTTCGACCGCGGAAGCGGTGATTCATGAAGCGCGGCGGTCAGCGCGCATGCTTCGGCGACAACAGCAACTACGTGACGGGGAAGCCAGTGGCGAGCCGTTAGACGGTCCAGCCACGATGGCAGAATTGTTGGCAGAGGCCGACTCCGACATTCAAGCGGCGAAATGACCGTAGCAACTTTCAAGCTGCGCCCGAAGGCGCGTGATGATCTTCGGGCGATCCGCAGTTGGATTGCTAAGGATAATCCGGGCCGGGCCCGCTCATTTATTGTCGAACTGACAACCCATTTCCAGAAGCTTGCTTCGCTGGAGATCAAACATCAGGCAGTTCCTGATCTCGGTCCAGACATGCGCAGAGCTGTCCACGGCAACTATGACATTTATTATCGCTTTGTCGACGCCGACGCCTTGATCGTTCGAGTATTGCGTAGCGCGCGTAGTCTTGATGGCCAGGACTTCGGCTAAACGCCAGCTAAGCACCTACGCCAAATGCTTAAAGGCGGTGACGACGGTGTGGTAGATTTCGCGTTTGAAGGGCACGATCTGGCGGGAGACGTCGGCCATGTCGGCCCATCGCCAGGCGTCGAACTCGGCTTTCAGGCCGTTGCGCTCGGTGATGTTGATCTCGTCGTCGGCGCCTTCGAAACGCATAGCGAACCAGCGCTGCTGCTGGCCCCGGTATCGGCCCTTGAGGGCGATGCCGAGCAGGTCATCGGGCAGATCGTAGCTCAGCCACTCCGGCACTTCGCCGACGATCCGAGCGCTCCGCACAGCGGTTTCCTCTTCGAGTTCCCGCAGCACCGCCTGCTCCGGCATTTCAAGCGGGCCAATGCCGCCTTGCGGCATTTGCCACATGCCCTCCACTGGCAATTCCCAAGCCGTGGCCCACTCGTCGGTCAGCCATCGCGGTCGGCGACGTCCCATCCACACCTGGCCACGTGCGTTGAACAGCATCATACCGACGCAGACCCTGTAGGGGAGAGCGTCGCGATTGGGGCGCACGACGTCGGCTATGTCGAGGGAATCGATAAGTGGTGGCATCAATGACAAGCCCTGCGCTCCCAATTTGGCTCGGAATTCCGCGCCCGATAACTCTGAGCCTCTTCCCCGGCGCGCCCCCTGGAAGCGCGGGTAAAGGGGCAAATTTGCAACAATCGTTCGGCGGGAACGTGATAGGAGACAACAAAATTTACCCAGATTCAAGTTTCAACCGAATCAACTCCAACATAACCAAGTTTGATCACAAGCAGATGACCCATTCGCACAATGCCCAGTTGCATTCGCTACGTGCCTGGCTGATCGGCCCCTGGTCGAAGCTCGGGTTGACGGTCGCACTCGTGACGCTGGTGCTCGATCAGGTCAACAAGTGGTGGATGATCGGCCCCTACCAAATTGAAGCCAAAGGCCGAGTTAAGGTCACGCCGTTCCTGGATTTTGTCTACGCCATCAACAAAGGCGTCAGCTACGGCATGCTGTCCGGCACCGTCGGCCCGATCGCGCTGTCGAGTTTTGCGCTGCTGGCCAGCTTAGGCCTAGTGGTCTGGCTGGCCAAGGGTGCCACTAGCCGCGTGATGGCCTGGAGCATCGGCCTGATCATTGGCGGCGCGGTCGGCAATGCCATCGACCGGTTTCATCTCGGCGGCGTCGCAGACTTCTTCCAGCTGCACGCATTCGGTTATTCCTGGTATATCTTTAACATTGCTGACGTGGCCATTGTTGCCGGGGTGATCGGGCTGTTGTACGACAGCATCACGTCGCCTGAGTCGTGATCGCAGCCGCATTAGCGCCGCAAACACGCACTAGCGCAGAGGCATGGTTTGTGTAGTGTCGTAGCGTCGGAGTCAGAACTGTTTTCCCGCACGACCGCTGGAGTTAACTCCTCATGTTGCCAACTCACAGAATTTCAACCCGCAGATTACCTCGCAGCACCAGCCTCGGTTTGGTGGCTGCAGTGTGCGTAGCGCTGTCCGGCTGTTCCGCTGGCGACGTCGAATTGAACGGCGCGCTGTTCGACTATCTCGGCGTGGGCAAAGGTGGTTCGGCTAAGGCATCACAGGCCGCCGACCGCCAGGGATTGGTGCTGCCACCATCACTTGACCGCCTGCCGGAGCCGGGTTCGGGTGCTGCCACTGCTGCTGCCACCCAGGTTGCGATGCCGGTCAATCCCGAAACTAGGGCCCTGGTGAATGCGGCCGAGCAGAGAAAGCAGCAGGCCGCTTACTGCGACAAAGCCATGATGAAGGCCAAACTGACGAAGGAAATCGGCCCGGTTCCTGGTCCGTTTGGGTCGTGCAACCCATCGGCGTTGGAAGCGCTGAACGGGGCGAACCCACTTGAGAACCTCAGCCAGACCCAGACGTATTCGGTACCCAAGAAGAACTAACGAGCGGCTCAAGTTGCACGTCAAAAGGCACAGCTTCGGCAGTGCCGTTTTACGTTTGGCAACATAACGGTCGCGGCTTATACCAACGAGCCAATCGCTTGATCGTTTGCCAACGCACTCCCACTCTCGGTTTTCGCCTCCTCCCCCTTGAGGGGGGAGGACAACGAGGGCATTGCACAGCGATGCCGTCGTGAGGTGGGGGTGGTCTCCGTGCGGCTGGACAAGTGGCCCGAACTCACCCCCACCTCGCGCGGCAAGTTCGATTTTTGTGAAGTACAAAAATCGAGCCGCGCTGTCCTCCCCC
>JAYSVA010000420.1:0-2862 GCA_043718785.1 Hyphomicrobiaceae bacterium | reverse complement strand
GGGCTACGCGTTACCGGGCTGGTGCTCGGTTATGTGACGGCTTTGATGCTGTTTGCACGTGATGCCAACACCTACTGGGCAATCCTGATCATGCCGTTTATCGCCACAGGCTTAGCCTTTGCACCGGCCGGGATTATGGCACTTTGGAAAGGTTGCTGCCAGCCTACCAGACGCATCGATTTCGCCGCTCAGTAATCGACCCGCGTCAGGTATAACCCCGTTGGCGGCGCAACTGGCCCGCAAAGGGTCCGGTCACGCGCATCAAGCGCCGCACGCATCTGCTGCATCGGCCATCGCCCCGCGCCGACTTGCTTCAGGCTACCGACCATTGAACGCACCTGATTATGCAAAAACGACCGCGCCGATGCCTCAATGCGGATCTCGTCACCCACTTGCATAACGTCCAGCCGGTCCAAAGTCCGCCAAGGTGTCTTGGCTTGGCATGCCGACGCCCGAAACGTTGTGAAATCGTGATGCCCGAGAATGTTCTGGGCGGCTTCCTGCATCGCTGACGCATTGAGCGGAACCGCCACCCACCAGACGCGGTTGCGTTCCAGCACCGGCGGCGCCCGGCGGTTCATAATGCGGTAGAGATAGTTCCGCCCGGTAGCGCTGAAGCGGGCATCAAACGTCTCAGGAACCTTCGTGACCTTGATCACCGCCACAGGTGCGGGCCGGAGGTGATGATTGATGGCTTCACGCAGCTTTCCCGTGTCCCAGTCGCGGGTCAGATCAACGTGCGCCTCTTGGCCCGTCGCGTGCACGCCTGCATCGGTCCGACCAGCCCCGCGCACGTCGATCGTCCCGACGTTGAAGGCGGCCAAGGCCTTTTCCAGCGCTCCCTGGACGGACGGATCTTCGGGTTGGTTCTGCCACCCGAAAAACGGGGTGCCGTCATACTCCAGTGTCAATCGGTAACGTGGCATCGGTAGCGGTCTCAGGAATGTCATATCTGCTCGGCTGCTGCCCGCATTGCCACGGCAGGCCCGCCGCGTCTATCCTTCCGCCAGCCCAAGCGTACCCGCTGCCTGCAACCAGGATTCAAACCATGACCGCCCACCGCTGCTATTGCGTCACCGCCCACAGCCAGCCGCTTGAACTCGTCACCGGGCCGACGCTGGAGCCAAAAGGTCGCGAAGTCCTGGTGCGGATCACCGGCGCTGGCGTCTGCCACAGCGACATCCACATCTGGGAAGGCCTGTATGACCTCGGCGGCGGCAAGAAGCTGGAGCTGAAGGATCGCGGCATGAAGCTGCCGCTGACGATGGGTCACGAGATCGCCGGAGAGATCATCAAGGCTGGGCCCGATGCCAAAAATACCAAGATCGGCGCGAAGGTCGTAGTCTACCCGTGGCTCGGCTGCGGCGAGTGCCCAACCTGCAAACGCGGCGACGAAAACATCTGCCTAAAGAGCCGCTCACTTGGTGTGTTTATGGCCGGTGGCTATGCCAGTCACGTCATCGTGCCGGATGCAATGTACTGCGTCGACATCGGCAAACTCGACCCGACCGAGGCAGCGCCGCTCGCCTGCTCCGGCGTTACCACCTATAGCGCGCTGAAGAAATTCGGCCCCAAGATCAAAGACACCGAAGTCGTCATCATCGGCGCTGGTGGGCTCGGCCGCATGGCGATGACGATGCTGAAGGCAATGGGTGGCAAAGGTGCCATCATCGTCGATATCGATCCAGCCAAACGTGCCGCCGCCTTGAAAGCCGGAGCGCTCTCAGTGATCGACAGCGGCGCTGCCGACGCGGCGGCCCAAGTGACCAAAGCCACTGGCGGCGCACTGCTAATCCTTGATCTGGTTGGCGCGGCGGCAACGCTCAATCTTGCCGTCGCTTCGGCAACGCGGGGCACCGAGATCGTCGTTGTCGGGCTTTACGGCGGCGAAGTGACGATCCCCGTGCCGTTCTTCCCGCTGCGGCCGTTGGCGATCCGCGGCAGCTATGTCGGCAATCTCGCTGAACTGCAGGAGCTGGTGGCGCTGGCGCAGTCCGGCAAGCTGAAGTTGATCCCGGTGACGAAACGCCCGCTCGAAGATGCCAACGCTTCATTGATGGCCCTCAAGGCTGGCAAGGTCGATGGCCGCATCGTGCTGGTGCCGTAGCCTTATGAACGTGCAGCGCTGGCAACATCTTCAGCGCTGCGGCCGACGATCGCCTGATAAGCTGCGGGGCCGGTCGCGCCTTCGGTAATGAACACCAAGGCGCGGGATGTCGCGTTTAAACCGAGTGCTATGCGGTGATCGGGATTGCCCAGTACGGCCAACAATCCCGCGAGGCCCGCGCCTCCGGATTCACCCGTAACCACCACGTCGTCGCCAGGCAGCGGATCGGCTAGGCGGCGCATTATCGCAGGTGCGGCCGCTTCAGGCAGGTCCATAAATGCGTCGGCAAACCGGTCGAGGATCGGCCAAGCGACGCCTGACGGTGTGTAGCATTCGAGCATGCCCATAATGCTGGAAGGACCCGCTGGAACAGTGATGGGCTTGCCCGCCCGCGCACTTTGCAACAGGCAATTGGCGAGCGCCGGTTCGACAACGATGACACGCGGACGGTCGGAGCCGAACCGGTCGGCTAGGTGCCCTGCAACCGCCGCCGCGACACCACCAACGCCGCCTTGTATGAACACATGGGTCGGTGGCTGCTGCAGTTGGGCCAGCGCCTCATCAACCATCACGGTATAGCCCTGCATCACCCAACCAGGGATTTCTTCGTAGCCAGGCCAGCTCGTGTCAGAAACCACCTGCCAACCGTTCTCGTCGGCGGCGCGGGTACAGGCCAACACGCTGTCATCATAATTGCCATCAACCTCGATGATCTGCGCGCCAAATGCCGCCATCGCGGCGCGGCGTTCCTCAGC
>JAYSVA010000419.1:0-2864 GCA_043718785.1 Hyphomicrobiaceae bacterium | reverse complement strand
CTTTGGTCGCCCCAGTGGTGGCCTTGTAGACTTTGAATCCCATGGATGACACCACCTGCTCCATCGCGGCGAACAGCAGCACCATATCGGCTTCATAGGGCAAATGCCGGTTGGCGGTCAGCCATAGCACGCCGCCAGGGCGCAAACAGGTCGCGGCTTTCTTGATGAACGTCAGTCCGAGCGAACGGTCCTCATCAGGTCCGACGTGGAATGGCGGGTTCATGACGATGAAATCTAGGCCGGTTGGCAGAGTGGCGGCGGAGCGGATGTCGGCCCAAACGTAACTGGCCCGCTCGTCGGCGACGTTGAGTTCGGCGGCGGCAAGGGCGCGGCGGTCATTGTCGATCAGGACCAGATGCGTGATGTCGGGTGATGCCAGGATTGCGGTCGCCAGCATGCCGTTGCCGCAACCGAAGTCCGCGCCACGCCCCTTTAGCAGCGGCAAATTCTGCAGCAGCAGGGCACTGCCTGGATCAAGCCTGTCCCAGCTAAAAATGCCAGGCTGCGACCACAAATCGGTATCTTCCAGTTCCTGCAGGCCACCCTCGTAGATGGCATCATCGATGTCGGTCAGCTCGGCGGGCCGCAGCAGCGAGCAGATGCGGTGATGCGCTTTCGCAGTTGATTGAGCTTCGCAACCGAAGTGCGCGAGATCGCCAACCAGCCGTGATCCACCTGCATCCTTGGGGGCGAGGATCGTCAGCGGCGCTCCGGGTTGTAGCACCCGCAGCACCTGCGCCAATGCGTAGCGCCGCTCCAAGGTGCCGGGCGGGGCCAGCATCACGGCGCTGGCGATGCTCTCGTCCGCCAGATCGGCCAGATCGGTTGCGCCGGGCTGCTGTGGTGAGCACTGCATGGCACCGATCAGCACCTCGGCGAGTGCTGCTGGCGGCATGCCATAGACAATATGCATTGGTGGGGCGGTCATAGCGATCATGCATTTCAGAGTTGGCTGCTTGACTAGTGCTGCCTTTGTCCTCGACGATGCGGGTCATCAAAGTCAAGCAAACGCGGAGTTAACCAATGGATTTCGGGCTCAAGGGTCGCAAAGCTATCGTCTGTGCGGCATCAAAGGGATTGGGGCGCGGTTGCGCTGAAGCATTGGCCGGCGAGGGCGTGGAGCTCACCATCTGCGCCCGCACCAAGGACGCACTGGAGGCGACGGCGGCCGAAATCCGTAAAGCCTACGGCAATAAAGTGACCACCGTCGCTTGCGATGTCACGACGGAAGAGGGCCGCAAAGCCTTGCTCGCCGCCTGCCCAAACCCGGACATTCTGATTAATAACGCCGGTGGGCCACCGCCGGGCGACTTCAAGGATTTCTCGCTCGAGGACTGGCGTCGCGCGGTCGAGGGCAACATGATCACGCCGATCTCGCTGATCCATTCAACGGTGTATGGCATGATGGATCGCGGCTTCGGACGCATTATCAACATCACCAGCTATTCGGTGAAATCGCCGATTGCCCAGCTTGAACTCTCGAACGGCGCTCGTGCCGGGTTGACCGGCGCCGTCTCGGCACTGGCGCGCAAAGTGTCGAAGAACAACGTCACCATCAACGGCTTGCTGCCAGGCCCATTCGAAACCGACCGCTTGCGGGCAACGTCGACCAAAATGGCTCAAATCAAGGGCGTCTCGTTTGATGCGGTGCACAAGGAGCGCATGAAAGACGTGCCCGCTGGCCGGTTCGGCACCACGCAAGAATTTGGCGCCACGGCCGCATTTCTGTGCTCGGTCTATGGCGGCTACATCACCGGCCAGAACATTGTGATGGACGGCGGATCGTTCAACAGCACGTTCTGATTTTCGCGTCCGAACTGCTGTGCGTTACAAGTTGTGGCGTTAACCTTGTTTCTACAACTTTGTTGACCTGTTTTCCGCATCTTGGTCAGTCACCGCATCTTCGGAACGGTTAATTGTTAACTATTGTCAGTTGGTTCCGAAGATTTGTTGCGGTGGGTCTGCAGCTGCAGATTTCATTGTGCAACAACTCAACGGAGATCACGACTCATGAAACAATTAATGCTTGCCGTATTGGCCTTGTTCGGGCTTTCGGCGATGAACACGACCGAAGTTCGTGCGGATTGGCGCGATAGCATTCTCGGTGCCAAAACCTATGACAGCGCGCCTGCTGCAAAGCCTCGCGCTGCTTCAGCAACTAAGAAAGTTGCAGCGCCAAAAATTGCGGCCAAAAAGGCCGTTACAAAAACCGCTGCCAAAGCTCGTCCGACACGCGTTGCAGCGGTCGAGACCCCGGCTCCACGCGCTCGCTCACGCAGCGACATTGCGTCACCAGCGCGTGCATTGGCGAAGCCAATCTACGGCGGAGGCTCAGGTGCAGAAACTGGCGTTGCGTCGTACTACTGGCAGCCGCAGCCGCTCGCTTCGGGTGGCCGGTTCAATCCGAATGCCATGACGGCCGCCCACAAGACCCTACCATTCGGCACACGGGTTCGCGTCACGGATAAGAAGACCGGTCGTACGGTTGACGTGACCATTAACGATCGCGGCCCATACATCGCTGGCCGCATCATCGACCTGTCGAAGGCTGCTGCTGCCTCGCTTGGCATCACCGACCGCGGCATCGCACCCGTTAGCGTCACCCGGCTGTAAGTGCCGGTCGACTAACATAAACTAAAGGCGGCCGGACCTTGGGTCCGGCCGTTTGCGTTTGCGCCTCAAAAAGCGGTGTAGCAGCCCGTCATCAATCGCCAACTGCTCAGTTCAGGCGGCGATTGGCTGGCATCGATGGCGCGTTTCGCAAAGCCGCTGGCGACCCAGGTTTTCATGTTCTTCTCGGCTGGCTCGGACTGCTGCCGCAGATCATGCGCGATGTAGTGCAGCACGCGCCGCTTGAGGTCCGC
>JAYSVA010000418.1:0-2871 GCA_043718785.1 Hyphomicrobiaceae bacterium | reverse complement strand
ATTGGAACTCGATCACCTTTGGCGAACAGGACGGAGCGATGTCATCGCGCGTCGCCGCGCTAAAAGCCGCGTTTGACCAAACCTCGGCGAAGGCTGAGGCGGTCACGAACATCACCCACCTGATGTGGGAAAAACTGGTGCATCTGGCTTCACTCGCCAGCATGACCTGCCTGATGCGCGCCAATGTCGGCGAGATCGCGCGGGCACCGGGTGGCATTGCGGCGATGCAGGATATGCTGGCCCGCAACGCCACGATTGCGACACTGGCGGGTTTTCCTCCGTCACCGGGGTTCATGGATAACTTCAACAAGATGTTCGCCGACACGAAAGGTCAGTATGCCGCGTCGATGCTGCGTGACATCGAGCGGAAGGGCCCCGTCGAAGCCGATCACATCGTCGGCTTCATGCTGGAGAAAGCCCGCAGTTTCGGGTTGGACGACAGCTTGCACCAGTTGGCGTACCTGCACCTCAAGGCGTACGAGCAGCGTCGCACAGCCGGGCGGCTGACCTGACGGGACTTTCACCCGTAGGGACGCATCCAATATATTCGACTAAGGACCAACACATATATCGCCAGATAGGTAATGTCCGTGTGGAAATTTGTGGGTATTGTAGCGAAAATTTCTTACAGTTGCCGCATCGTCAGGGTGGGCTGCTTTTTTCAGTTGATTGCGTTCACTCGTTCAAGAGCTCATGCCCAAAGCCCGTAAAGAAAAGCCCGAAAAAATTGATCTGAACTTGCTGGCCGTGTTCGACGCAATCATGGTCGAAGGATCGCTGCGGGGCGCGGCGGTGCGACTGAAAATGAACCAGCCAGCGGTCAGCCAAGCCTTGACGCGGCTGCGCAAGACGGTGGGCGACAGCCTGTTTGAGCGCGCCGGCCGTGGCGTTGTACCGACCGCGCGGGCCCAGGAGATGGCCCGTAGCATCAGGCCGGCAATGGACTTGATGCGCTCGGCGCTGACCGGGGCCGACGTGTTTGAGCCGCAAGTTGAAAACCGCACGTTCCTGCTTGACGTGCCGGCGGGTATCGATGCGTTGACCGCGCCGTTGCTGGCAAAGCGGCTGCATGAGGCGCCTGGTTTGAATTTCAACATCGCCAGTGCCCGCGCCTCTCGCATGGCCAAAGAGCTGCGGTTCGGGGAAACACACATCGCGCTCGATTACGAACCGCTGGCGACCGACGGTTATCGGTCTGAGTTGCTGTTTAAGGATCATTTTGTCATCATTGCGCGCGAAGACCATCCAGGCCTGAAGGGTGGGCTTAGTATCTTGGCCTACCAGCGGCTCGGCCACGTCGCGGTTTCATGGGGCAGCGGACGGCGCTCCAGTCCGCTAGTGCAGAAGCTCACGGCAGCGACGATCTCCCGCAAGGTCCGCATGACCGTGCCGACCTTGCCGAGCATGCTGCGCGTCGTCTCCGAAAGTGACCTGCTCGGTTCAACGTGGCGGCAGGTGGCCTTGCGCTCGGTCCGCGAAGTTAGCGGACTGCGGATGTACCCGATGCCGTTTGAGATGCCGGAGGTGCCGATCTACATGGTTTGGCACGAAACCTTCGACAACGACGCGGGCCATAGCTGGCTGCGTGATGTGTTGCGCGATATCTACCGCTCGCTTTAGGCCGGTCACAGCCGTGCGTCTGCCGCATCCCTCATCCGCACCTTGGTTTGCACCATCGCTCTGGCGTCAGCGTGCCGAACGGGCTTTGATATGCTGGCAAAATTCTGCGCCGCTGGGAGAGTGTTGATGGCCGATGTGACGACTGCAGCGGCTGAGCCAGAGGGGGGCGGTCGCATCAAAAGCCCCGTCGTGCGGGCCGTGCTGATGATGCTGATGGCGGGCTTCATGTCGAGCTTGCTGCATCTGGGCGTGCGCTACACCAGCCCGCACCTGCCGACGATTGAGATTGTGGCGCTGCGCTCGGTGTTCACAATCCTGGTGACGCTGCCGTTCATGTGGCATGCGGCGGCTGGGGCGTGGACCACCAACAACTGGCCGCTACAACTGATCCGTGGTGCGGTCGGCGTGGTCTCGATGACGACGTGGTACTATGCCCTCGGCCAGATGCCGCTGGCAGACGCAGGTGCACTCAGTTTTACCACCGGCATCTTCGTCACCATCGGCGCGGCGCTGTACTTCGGCGAGCCCGTCGGGTTACGCCGCTGGAGCGCGGTGGTCTGCGGACTGCTCGGCGCGGTCATCGTGTTGCGGCCCGGGCAAGGCGTGATTTCCTGGGCGGCGATTGCGGCGGTTGTTTCAAGCCTGCTGTGGGCGATTTCGCTGCTGATGGCGAAGGAGCTGGGCCGGTATGATAGCTCGCTGACGGTGACGTTCTATCAGCCGCTGATGATTGCGCCGGTGGCCCTGCTCGGCACCGCGCCGGTGTGGGTGACGCCCTCGCCCATGATTTGGCTGGCGCTGATCGCCATGGGGATAGCCGCTGCGATTGGCAATTACGGCTATGTCCGGGCAATGCGGCTGGCGGATGCCTCGATCACGATGCCGGTTGACTATGCGCGGCTGATCTGGATGGTCGGATGGGGCTATATCATCTATGCCGAGGTGCCGGATAAAGCCACGTGGATCGGTGCGGTCTTAATTATTGGCTCGGCCCTGTTCATCACCGTGCGCGAACAGCAGCTCGCCGCCGAGCGCCGCCGCGCACAACTTGTCTGAGGACCCGCTCATGGCCGCCAAATCAACCGATGCCGACCTGACCAAAAGCCTACTCGATGGCATCCGCGCCTGGGTCGAGATCGAAAGCTATACGGCTGATGTCGCTGGCGTCAACCGCTGCATGGACGCCTGCGAGGCGGGCTGGCGCGGCATCGGTGCTGAAGTCACGCGCATTCCTGGCACGCCGCTGCCGGG
>JAYSVA010000417.1:0-2872 GCA_043718785.1 Hyphomicrobiaceae bacterium | reverse complement strand
CAAAAGGCCCACCTCATGAAAATCGCCAAGGTCGACGTCTATAATTTCGATCTGACATACGTGCACGGTGTGTACAAAATGTCGGGTGGGCGGGACATCACCTCGCTGCCGTCGACGCTGGTACGGGTGACCAGCAACACCGGGGTCGAAGGCTGGGGTGAGGTGTGCCCGCTCGGCTCGACCTATCTGCCGGCCCACGCAGGCGGGGCGCGGGCGGCGCTGCAACTACTGGCTCCGGCGGTGATCGGCCTCGATCCGACCAACCTCGCCGCCGTAAATGACGCGATGGACGCCGCCCTGATGGGCACCAACTACGCCAAAAGCCCCATCGATGTGGCGTGCTGGGATCTGACGGGCAAAGTCTGGGGTGCCAGCGTTGCCGATATGCTGGGCGGGGTGCGGCAGGCCAAGTTCCCGCTGTATTTCGCCGTGCCGCTCGGCTCGCCGCAGGAGATGACCGACTATGTGCTCGCCCGCCGGGCTGAGGGCATTCACCGGTTCCAGCTGAAAATCGGCGGCGACCCCACCTTGGATGCCGTGCGCGCCAAGCACATCATCGATCATACTGGCCCGGAGGATCTGATCGTCGGCGATGCTAACTGCGGCTGGCGGGTGAACGAGGCGATCATCGCCGCCCGCGCCATGGAGCACTTGCCGCGCTTCTACTTCGAGCAGCCGTGCGCGACGATGGAAGAGTGCATCGAGGTGCGTAAACACACGTCCTTGCCGATGGTTTACGATGAGGTGGTCAGTGATGTGCCGACGCTGTTGCGGGCCGTGCGCGAGGGCGGCGCTGGCGCCTTCAACCTCAAAGTTTCCAAGGTTGGCGGTCTGACCAAAGCCAAACTGATGCGCGACCTCGGCCAGGAACTCGGCCTGCAGATCACCATCGAGGACACCTGGGGCGGCGACATCGTCTCGGCGACCTCCGCCCACCTTGCCGCCTCCACCAAACCCCGCGCCCTGCTCAGCGTCTCGTTCATGAACGACTGGACCAACGAACACGTCGCCGGTTACCAGCCCCGCAGCCGCGACGGCTGGGGCAGCGCCCCGACCGGGCCAGGGTTGGGCATTGAGGTTGATGCGGGCATGCTGGGCAAGCCGCTGTTTAGTGTGGGTGGCGTGAGCGTGTGAGCGAATGTTTGGGTCGGTGCGGCTCTAAATTTGGCGCTACCCAACCTCCACCGGGAAAAATTAAACTGGTAACCCGGCAAGGTTTATGCTAGCGTTGTCATAATTTCGGTGGGGATGCGATGAAGAAAGACCTATGGTTCATCGCATCGTCGCACGGCGACCTCAAGGGGCTGCCCGATGAGGTCCAAAAGGACATCGGATTTGCGCTCTATCAGGCTGAGATCGGCGGCAAGTCATTCTTCGCTAAGCCGCTCTCGGGCTTTAGCGGAGCCAGTGTTCTGGAGGTTGTCGTTGATGAAGATGGCGACACTTTTCGGGCCGTTTACACAGTGAAGTTCAAGCACGCTGTTTACGTCCTGCACGTGTTCCAGAAGAAATCGAAGACGGGCATCAAGACGCCGCAGCGCGATATCGATCTGATCAAATCCCGGCTCAAACTAGCGGAACAAGATCATGCGACGCGATATCCAGCAACAAAAGGAAGGACGAAGCCATGGCCGTAGATCCTGACACACTGGTGGTCGGTGGTGGCCGGAACGTGTTTGAAGACCTGGGCATCGCCATGTCCGCCGACGATCTGTTGAAAGCTGACATCGCCGCGCTAATCTCAAGCCTGATCCAGGAGCGCGATCTGACCCAAGCCGAGGCCGCCGAAGTGCTCGGCATCGATCAGCCCCGCGTGTCGAAACTGCTGCGCGGACGATTGGCCGACTTCAAGATCGAGCGGCTCATCCAGTTCGTCCTGCGCCTCGGCCACAACGTCGATCTCACCGTCAGCCCGGCGACTAACGACGGGCCGGGGCGGATGACGCTGGTGGCGGCGGGCTGAGCGCCGGGGCGATCCAAGTCTTGGCCGTCGCAGCACCCCCATCCACCCTGCCGGGCACCTTCCCCCATTAAGGGGGAAGGCAAACAATCCGCAGGTTCTGAGTTTTGGCTTTCTCCGTTTGATGGGGCCCCTTGCTCCGATCTCGGGAACTGATGTTAGCCCCGAACTTGCGAGGATATCCTCAACTCTTCTTCGCCTGTTGCGCCTTCAGTTGAACCCGCGCCGCATGGAGCAGCGGCTCAGTGTAGCCGTTTGGTTCCGTCGTGCCTTTCAGCACCAGATCACACGCCGCCTTAAACGCGATGCCGTCGAACTTTGGGGCCATGGCCACGTACAGCGGATCACCCTTGTTCTGGCCATCGACCACCGCTGCCATCCGCTTCATGGTTTCCATGATTTGGGCTTCGGTGGTGATACCGTGACGCAGCCAGTTGGCCATGTGCTGGGCGGAGATGCGCAGGGTGGCGCGGTCTTCCATCAGGCCGATGTTGTTGATATCAGGCACCTTCGAGCAGCCGACGCCTTGGTCAACCCAGCGGACGACGTAGCCGAGGATGCCCTGAGCGTTGTTGTCAAGCTCGGCCTGGATGTCGGCGGGCGGCCAATTGGTGTTGCTAGCGACCGGGATCGTCAGAATGTGGTCGATGTTGGCGCGGGCGCGAGTTTTGTGCGCGGCCTGACGCTCACTGACGTTGACGGTATGATAGTGCAGCGCGTGCAAGGTGCCAGCGGTCGGTGATGGCACCCAGGCGGTGTTAGCGCCAGCCTGCGGGTGGGCGATCTTCTGTACCATCATGTCGGCCATGCGGTCCGGCATCGCCCACATGCCCTTGCCGATCTGAGCGTGGCCGGGCAGGCCGCAGGCGAGGCCGATATCGACGTTCCAGTCTTCGTAGGCCTTGATCCACG
>JAYSVA010000416.1:0-15778 GCA_043718785.1 Hyphomicrobiaceae bacterium | reverse complement strand
TGTGCATGGACTGCATCTCGCCGTGCCCGACCGGCTCCATCGATAATTGGCGGGTGGTGAAGGCGGAGGCGCCGTTCTCGCTCGACGAGCAGCTCGGTTGGACGGAACTGCCCGCGCAGGACGACGTCGGCGATATCGCGTCCGGTGATGAGCAGACCGGCGACCAGGACGTTGAGGCGCTGCTGGCCAGCGCGCACGCAGGCGCCGGTGGCAAGGTGATCCCGCCCGCGTCTGCTGCGAAGCCTGCCGTCAACCTGTTCCGCCGCGACAAACCGGCGATGGCGACTGTGCAGGGCAATTTCCGCATCACCGCTGACAGCACGGAAAGCGACATCCGTCACATCGTGCTGGGTTTCAGCGAAACCCAGTTCCCGGTGCTCGAAGGCCAGTCGATTGGCATTGTGCCGCCGGGTACTCGCACTGACGGCAAACCGCATGATATGCGGCTCTATTCCATCGCTTCGGCGCGCGACGGTGAGAAGCGCAACGGCAACAACCTCGGCCTGACGATCAAACGGGTGGATGGCGGCGTCGGTTCCAATTTTATGTGCAACCTGAAGGTCGGCGACAAGGTCCAGGTGACGGGTCCGTTCGGTGCGACGTTCCTGATGCCAAACGACGCCAACGCCAACGTCATCATGATTTGCACCGGCACCGGGTCAGCCCCATTCCGCGCCTTCACTGAACGTCGCCGCCGCGCGGCGCCTGGCGCGCCCGGAAAATTCCTGATGTTCTTTGGTGCGCGCACGCCGGAGGAGCTGCCGTACTTCGGGCCGCTGCAGAAAGTGCCAGCAAGCTTGCTCGAAAAGCACCTCGTCTATTCGCGCATTCCGGGCACCGACAAAGAATACGTGCAAGACCGTATCCGCAAGGAAAGCAAGACGGTGGCCAGTCTGCTTGAGTCACCCGCGACGCATATCTTCATTTGCGGACTCAAGGGCATGGAAACCGGCGTGGAAGAAGCCATGGCCGATGTCTGCCGCAAGCAAGGTAAGGATTGGGCCAAGCTCAAAACCGAGATGCGCGGTCAGGGCCGCTATCATGTCGAGACGTATTGACGAATTGATCCGAACAAGCCTCGTTGCACTTGCCTTCGTAGCACTTAGCGGAGTCTCATCCATGGTTCGCTTGTTTGGCCTTGCAGCAGTTGTAACGCTTATGCTGGGCGGTTGCTCGCAGCAGCCTAGTTTTGGCGGTTCGAACAGTTTGCAGACTGCAACGTCAAATGCTTACGTTGCTGAGCTTAAGGCGAGGCCGTTACCGCCGCTGCCGCCGAAGGACCAGCAGCCCAAAGATGATAAAGATTGCGTTGAGACTTTGCAGGATGCCGCGCCGCGCCGCATGTCGATCCCGCTGAATGTCGTTACGGCGCTGGCGGAAACGAACAGCAAAGCCTGGGCCTTCGTCAAAGGCGATGTGGATGCGGGCGGCAGCTATGTGAACTTGCGGATTGTCTCCAGCAGCGGCTTCAAGCCGTTTGATGAAGCCGCATTGAAAACGGTTCAATCCTGGAAGGCGAAGGTTCCGCCCGGTCGCACCGGCTACAAGGGGTGCATTTCGCAAGTTTCAGTGTCGTGACGACAGCCAGCTTCGGCTTGTTGAGACTGTTGACGAACTATACTGCGCCACAGAAGCGCGGCAACCTTAGTCAAACTGCTCGGGAGTTAGCGTCATGTCAGAAGCCCACCTGAAATCCTGGACGGCCCCGTCCGGTGCCTATAACGCCACCACCGACATGATTGATCGGCACATTGCCGACGGGCGGGGCAGCCGCGTTGCCTTCATCGACCGAAGTGGCCCGCACAGCTACGCGCAGCTGGCTGAGCAGTGCAACCGCTTCGCCAACGCCACATCACGCCTTGGAATTGCCCGTGAACACCGCATCGCGCTGATCATGCTGGATACGTTTGATCTGCCGGTGGCGTTCTGGGGCGCGATTAAGGCTGGTGTCGTGCCGGTGCCGCTGAATACGTTGCTGACGTTGGAGCAGTGGCAGTTCATGATCGAGGACAGCCGCGCCGCCGCTGTGGTGATTTCCGCCGAACTCTATGACCGCGCCGCCCCGATGCTGGCTGATATCGCCAAGTGCCGCCACCTCCACATTATCGTCAACGGTCGCGACAGTGACGATGCAACCATTGGCCTGCAGCCGTTGTTGGCGGGCAGTTCGCCTGAGGCGAAGGCCATCGACAGCCACGCCGATGATGTGGCGTTCTGGCTGTACTCGTCCGGCTCGACTGGCACACCCAAGGGCACGCGCCACCTTCACGCTAGCCCGGCGCATACGGCGCATTGGTTTGGCAAGGGCGTCGTCGGCATCACCGCTGATGACGTGATCTTCTCCGCCGCCAAGTTGTTCTTTGCTTATGGCCTCGGCAACGGCATGTCGTTCCCGCTCTATGTCGGAGCGACTGCCGTGTTGCTGGCCGATCGGCCAACTCCGGACAGCGTCGCTGCGATTATGAAGACGCATAACCCGACGATTTTCTGCGGTGTACCGACGTTGTTTTCCGCAATGCTGGCGTCGCCCAACTTGACCAAAGGCGCGGGCTCGTCGCGGCTGCGGCTATCGACGTCGGCGGGCGAGGCGCTGCCGGAGGATATTGGCAATCGCTGGCAGGCGACCGTTGGCACCGAGATCGTTGATGGCATCGGTTCCACCGAGATGCTGCACATCTTCGTCTCGAACCGGCCGGGCAACGTGCGCTATGGCTCGTCGGGAACGCCGGTGCCGGGTTATCAAGCGAAGCTGGTCAACGACGACGGCACGTTGACGCCGCCCGGCGATATTGGCGAGCTTGTCATTCACGGACCATCGGCGGCTGAGGGCTATTGGCTCAACCGCGTGAAGTCGAAACTGACGTTCCGGGGTGCCTGGACCCACACCGGCGATAAGTACCGCGTGGCTGAGGACGGCCTGTATTACTACTGCGGCCGCACCGACGATATGTTCAAGGTCTCCGGCATCTGGGTGTCGCCGTTCGAGGTCGAGTCAGCGCTGATCACCCACCCGGCTGTGTTCGAAGCTGCCGTCGTTGGCAAAGAGGATACCGACGGTCTGATCAAGCCGAAAGCCTTCGTCGTGCTGAAGCCCGGCGTGATTGCCGACGCAAACTTGTTTGAAGACCTGAAAGCCCACGTCAAAACCCACGCCGGTGCCTGGAAATACCCCCGCTGGGTCGACGTCCGCACCGAACTGCCAAAGACGGCAACCGGCAAAATCCAACGGTTCAAGCTGCGGGCTGAGTGAGCATACCACCAAGCCCATCCGACGGCTCTTTCAGTTTCCCGCCTCCCCGGAATCAGATCAGCGCTTGCGCTGTTCTGATGTCCGGGGCCTTTACCGGGTGCCGTGGGGCGAAATCTCGCCAAACATTGCGACGTAAAGATCCCGGACATCCGGATCGAGCTGCGCTCGAAACGGATTCCGGGAAAGCGGGAGGATGGTTTTTCGCGAGGGGTGAACGGATAGACTCGCTGGTAAACATTACCCCCGCGCCACCAGCAGTCCGGCGAGGATCAGCGCAACGCCGCCAGCGTAACGCCAGCTCAACGGCTCGCCTAACCAGAAGTACCCAAACGCTGGCACGAGGCAGAAGCTGAGCGCCATGAACGGATAGGCGATGTTGAGGGGCACGTGCTTGAGCAGGAATACCCACAGCACGGTGCCTGCGCCATAGATCACCAGCGCCGCCAACAGGTACGGGTTGCGGGCGAGGCCGAGCAGGCCAGAGGCGCTGAACGTACCAACCTCCCGGCTGGCGAGTTTGAACAGCACCTGGCCGACGGCAATCAGCATCGGCGTGACGATCAGGCCGAGCAGGGTCGAGGTTTTCATGCTCACTTCGGACCGCGTGCCATGAAGTGATATTCCTGGTTCGGGCGCATTTCAGCGGCGGCCGCCAAGCGATTGGACATGTTGTAGAACGCGGCGGTGGCCGAGATATCCCAGATGTCACGATCCGAGAAGCCAACGGCACGGAGGGCGGCGCGGTCGCCTTCCTCCATTTTCGCCGGGTGCTCGGTCAGTTTGACGGCGAAGTCGAGCATGGCTTTCTGTTTGGCGGGTAGCCCGGCGGCGCGGTAGTTCTGTGCCATCAGTTCACCGGCAATTGGGTCTTTGGCGCGCTGGCGGACGGCGGCCCCGTGCGCGGTCAGGCAGTAGTGGCAGTGGTTGACGGCTGACACCGCCACCGCGATCATTTCGCGCTCGACCTTGGAGATGCCGCTGTCGGCCAGCATCAGATCGTCGACCATGTCGATGAACGCCTGCAGCTTCTTGTTGTCGAACGCATAGGCGCGCAACACGTTCGGCACGAAGCCGAGCTTCTCTTGGCATTTGTCGAAATAGGCCTGCAGCTCCGGCGTCAGCTGGGCCTGTGGGCCAAGGTCTAGCGCGGTTGCAGCATCGGATTTATGGCTGTTTGACATGAGGGCGTGCCTTTCTGGTTTGGCCGCACTATGCCATGCCGCCGAAAACGCACAAGCAACCACGCGCGCAAATCTCCAACTGATGAGCCCCATCAAGAACTATGATGGCCCGGAAAACGCTTAGACCGCTAAGTCTGATTGACCGCAGCCGCAGGAAGCCGCACACTCAGCTCAACGACCGCAAAGACGGTTGCGTTTCAGGGTGGCGATGCAGCGGAGGGATGAGGCTAGATGGCTGCAGTTGAGTTGCGTGGGCTTACCAAAAAGTACGGCGATCTGACAGTTGTCGACAAAATCGATCTGCGCATTGATCATGGACTGATGGTCTGTCTGCTCGGCCCGTCAGGCTGCGGCAAAACTACGACACTGCGGCTGATTGCAGGCTTCATGGAGCCGACTGCGGGCGAAATCTACGTCGGTGATCGGCTGGTTTCTTCCACCTCCAAGACGCTGCCACCAGAGCAGCGCAACATGAGCATGATCTTCCAGAGTTATGCGCTGTGGCCGCACATGACGGTGGCCGAGAACGTCGCCTATGGCCTGCGGTTGCGCAAAATGGATGCGGCGACGATCCAGGCCAAACTGTCGAAAATTCTCGGTAGCGCCAAGCTCGAAGCGCTGGCTGAGCGCTATCCGGGCGAGTTGTCGGGTGGCCAGCAGCAGCGCGTGTCGTTGGCGCGGGCGCTGGTGATCGAGCCGGAAACCCTGCTGCTCGACGAGCCGCTGTCCAACCTCGATGCCAATCTGCGCGAGGAGATGCGGTTCGAAATCCGCCGCCTGCACGACGCGTTTCGCTACACCACCGTTTACGTCACCCACGATCAGTCCGAAGCCATGACCACGGCTGACCTGATCGCGGTCATGAACGGCGGCAAGATTGAGCAATTGGGCACGCCAGAGGACATCTACGACCGGCCGCGTTCTGAGTTCGTGGCCCGGTTCATCGGGGCCAGCAACGTCATTAAAGGCCAAGCCCTTGATGCGAGCCATATGACGGTGGCTGGGCAAACTATTGCCTGCATCGGCGCGCCGATGACGGCGGGCGCAACGGCCACGATTTCGATCCGCCCGCACAGTGTTGGCCTGTTGGGCGCCGAACCGCTGCTCGCGACTGCGAATGTCATTCCGGCGACCATCACGCGCAACGTGTTCCTCGGTTCGATCCGGGACTATGTGGCGCAACTGGCCGATGGCACGGAGCTGCGGGTGACCACACCGCCGTCACAGAACATTGCGCCGGGCACGAATGTGCTGGTGCATCTACCACAACAGCAGTGTCTGGCGTTGGTGGCTTAGTTCGGCTTAAATCTGACACCCGAAGTGAATGAAATCGACCGACCAGGGATATGAAAATGATCAAGGAAACCATGCCCTTAACGCGCCGAGATGCACTGCTTGGTGCATCAGCGCTGACCACGGCGGCTTGGCTGCCGTCACTGGCCGGTGCAGCGATGCCTGAACCGACAGCGATCACGCCAGAGCTGATCGCGGCGGCGGTCAAAGAAGGCAAAATCGTCTGGTACACGGCGGTCGATATCAACGTCGCCGAGGTGCTGGCGAAGAAGTTCCAGGAGAAGTATCCGGGCATCACCGTCAAGGTGGAGCGCTCCGGTGGCGAGCGCATCTTCCAGCGCGTCGGCCAGGAAACGGCGAGCAAGATCTTCGCGTTCGACGTGCTGCATTCGTCAGATGCTGCGCACTTCCTCGTGTGGAAGCGCGAAGGGCTGCTGCAACCGTTCCTGTCGGAGGACATGGCGAAGTTCTATCCGCCCGAGCACAAAGATCCAGACGGCATGTTCGCGTCCTGGCGTATTTTCCTCAACACCATCGCCTACAACACCAATCTGGTGAAGCCGGAAGACGCACCCAAAAGCTACGCCGATCTGCTCGATCCGAAATGGTCCGGCAAGATGGTCAAGTCGCATCCGGGTTATTCCGGCTCGACGATGACGGCGACGCATCAGCTGACCCGCGATCTCGGCTGGGAATACATGGAGAAGCTGGCGAAGCAGAAGATTATGCAGGTGCAATCGGCCTCCGATCCCCCCAAAAAGCTGGCGCTCGGCGAGCGCGCGGTGATGGTCGATGGCGTCGATTACCTCGTCTATCTGCTGAAGGATAAGGGCCAGCCGATTGAGATCGTGCACGCGGCTGAAGGCACCCCGCTGGTGATCGGGCCGTCCGGTCTGGCCAAAAATCCGCCAAATCCGAACGCTGCCAAGCTGTTCCATGCCTGGTCGTTCTCGGCCGAAGCACAGCAGCTGAATATCGACCTCGGTGGCCTGTATTCGGCCCACACCGGCACCAAAGAACGGCCAGGTCGCAAAGCCCTGAAGGACATCAAGACGCTGAAGGAAGATCCGGCCGCCGTCGAAAAGCTGGCGGAAGAAATCAAGGAAAAATACGCGAAGATTTTCAAGGTTTAAACCACCTCAAACCTTGGGTGCTAAGTCTGGCGGCTCTTGTTGGATGTAGGTTGGGTCAAGCCCTCTTGCGCGACCCAACATCCACGGGAAGACGCTAGGCTGGGTTGGCACCACCCGTGAATGTTGGGTCGCGCGAAAAGCTTGACCCTACGTCCAGCTAGAGCCGCTATTTTACGCTTGGAGGTTACATGGCGATCATCTCACGACGCGCAGTACTCGCAGGTACCACAGCATGTACCGTGACCCCGTTTCTCACCCGTGTGGTCTCAGCGGCGCCGCCCGCTGAGGCGATCACACCGGCCATGATCGAGGCGGCGAAGAAGGAGGGCATCGCCAACTGGTACACGGCGATGGATCTGCCCGCCGCCGAGAGCCTGTCGCGGGCATTCGAGGCGAAGTATCCGGGCATCAAGGTCAAGGTGGAGCGTTCTGGCAGCGAACGCGTATTTCAGCGCATCGCCCAGGAGTATTCGAGCAAAATCACTGCCGTTGATATCGTCAACAGTGCTGATGCTGCTCATGCCATCTCCTGGAAAAAGGAGGGCTGGTTGCAGCCCTATATGCCGGAAGAGGTGGCTAAGAACTACAAGCCCGGCACGTTCGATCCGGACGGCATGTTCGCCACCCACCGCGTCCATCTCAGCGCCATCGCCTACAACACGACGCTGGTGAAACCGGAAGACGCACCGAAAAGCTACGCCGATCTGCTCGATCCCAAGTGGATCGGCAAGATGGTCAAAGGCAACCCGAACTATTCCGGCACCATCATGACGGCGACGTTCCAAATGGCGCGGGACCTCGGCTGGGGGTACTTCGAGAAGCTCGCCAAGATGAAAGTCATGCAGGTCCAGTCATCGACCGATCCGCCCAAAAAGATCGCCCTGGGTGAGCGTGCCGTGATGGTCGACGGTGGCCACTACAACGTGATGCAAGCGGTGGCCAAAGGTGCACCATTGGCGCTGGTGTATCCGACCGAAGGCGCGCCTTATGTGTCCAATCCGGCCGGTCTGTTCAAGGCCGCACCGCATCCCAACGCGGCCCGCCTGATGCACAGCTGGATGCTATCAGGCGAAGGCCAGCAGGTGATGTTCGACGTCACCAGCTGCTTTTCAATGCATAGCGGTGCCAAGCCGCCAGCTGGCTTGAAGCCGCTGTCCGAGATCAAAACCATGAAGGAAGACCCCGAAGCGGTCGCCCTGCAAGCGGAAGAGATCAAGGCCAAATATACGAGCTATTTCAAGGTCTAAAAAACTTCAAAAAAGTTATCCCCGCCGTCTGGGGGTGGGGTACTTTGATCTTGTAACTGCGCAAACTGACCGAGGACTGAGACCTTGACCGCCGTGACCCCGACCGCCGCCCCAATTGACGTGGCACCCGCCCGTAAGTTCGGCCTCGACCTGTCGATGCCGATTTTGCTCGGGTTCGCGGCGATCCTGGTCGTGCTCATCGTGGTGCCGATGGCGTGGCTGGTGGTGTACGCGTTCAGCACCAAGGGTACCACCACCAAGCCATCTGAGTTCACCACCGGTAACTTCACCCGGCTGTTCACCGACTCGACGTTCCTCGAGCCGCTGATAACCACACTGACCATCGCCACCACCGTTGGTATCGTCTGTTGCCTGGTCGCGGCCCCTATTGCCTGGCTGGTGGCGCGCACCGATATGCCGTTGCGTGGCACGGTGCGCACGTTAATTATGGCGTCGTTCGTAACGCCGCCGTTCCTCGGTGCCATCGCCTGGGAACTGCTGGCGGCGCCGAACAGCGGCCTGCTGAACAAGCTGTATCGCCATGTCACCGGGGCACCGGCGGATGAGGCGTTGTTCAACATCTACTCGCTCGGCGGGCTGATTTTCGTCATCTGCTGCTACACCTTCCCGTACGTGTTCGTGCTGGTGGCCAACGCCCTCGACCGCATCCCGGGCGAGCTTGAAGACGCTTCGTCGATGCTGGGTGGCAAAACCTGGACGACAGCCCGGCGCATCACCATTCCACTGGCGTTACCGGCGCTGATGGCAGGCCTGCTGGTGGCGTTCCTGCATGCCATGAACCTGTTCGGATCACCGGCAATTCTGGCGATCCCAGCCGGGTTCAACACGCTGACAACGAAGATCTGGACGCTGTTCCAGTTCCCGCCAAAACCTGAGCTGGCGGCG
The DNA here is from genome assembly GCA_043718785.1 of Hyphomicrobiaceae bacterium. Classification (GTDB taxonomy): domain Bacteria; phylum Pseudomonadota; class Alphaproteobacteria; order Rhizobiales; family Hyphomicrobiaceae; genus JAYSVA01. The sequence goes on along the minus strand of JAYSVA010000416.1, from coordinate 6,768 downwards.
GCCGCCTCATTGCCGCTGTTGCTGCTGACCATCGGCCTGCTGCGTGCCCAAAGCCGAGTGCTCAGCAAAGGCGGCTACACCGTGGTTGGTGGCAAATACGGTTCGCCCCGTCTCGTGCCGCTCGGCTGGATGCGGATTCCGGCCATCGTCATCTGCTTCGCGCTGCTGTGCCTTCCGGTGTTCCTGCCTTATGGCGCGCTGCTGAATGCGGCGTTCTCAAAAACGGCGTCGCAGCTGGTGTCCCCCAGCACGTTCACGATGCAGAATTTCTACTTCACGTTTTTTGAGCTGTCGCAGACCCGGCGGGTGCTGTTCAACACCTTCACGTTGGCCGCTTTGACGGCGACGTTGGGCACCATTCTGGCGCTGGTGATCGCCTACATGGTCGCGCGCAAATCGGTGCCCGGCTACAAGTATCTGGCAGCGCTGGCGACGGCACCGATTGCCATTCCCGGCATCGTGCTCGGGGTCGGGCTGTTCCTCAGCTACACCCGTCCGCCGCTGGTGCTTTACGGCACGCTGTGGATCCTGGCGATTGCTTACGTGACGATCGAGCTGCCGTCCGCCTACCAGCAGCTACAGTCGGCGTTCCATGCCGTGCATCCGGAGTTGGAGGAAGCCAGCCGCATCCTCGGTGCCACCCGCCTGCAGGCATTGCGCCAGATCACCGCCCCGCTGCTGCGCACTGGCGTGATTGCGACGTGGTGCTTCATTTTCGTCGCCGTCGTGCGCGAACTATCGGCGGCGATCATCCTGTTCACCTCCGACACCAAGGTGATGTCGGTGCTGATCTTCGACCTGAAAGAGAGCGGCGATCTCGGTGCCATCGCCGTGCTCGGCCTTGTCATGCTCGTGATGAGCGCCGCCGTCATCATCGCTGCCAACCGCATCCCCGGCTTCGGCGTCACGAAGATGCGGAATGCTTGATGAAGCCGCTGCATTGGATCGGCCCGAGCCGCCGCGATCTCTTGGCGATGCCAGATCCAGTGCAAGCTGATTTTGGCTATGCGCTCTATGAAGCGCAGATGGGCGGCAAGCATGTGAACGCGAAGCCGTTGAAAGGCTTCAAAGGCGCGGGCGTCTTGGAGATTGTCGAGCGTCATGATGGTGAAACATACCGTGCCGTTTACACGGTGAAACTCGCGGATGCGGTTTACGTGCTGCACGTGTTTCAAAAGAAGTCAAAACGCGGTATTGCTACGCCGAAGGCCGAGCTTGATTTAATAGAACAACGCCTGAAGGTTGCGATGGACGACGCGCAAGGAGGTCGACCATGACTGAAATCACCAGAAGTTCCGGCAACGTTTTCGCCGATCTCGGCTTCAAGGACCCCGAAACGCATCTGCTTAAAGCTGAACTGGTGCGCCGGATCGGGCTGTCGATCAAAGATGCAAAACTATCGCCCGCCGACGCCTCTGCAAAAATGAAATTGGCTGAGTCTGACGCCTCCAGCATGTTGCTCGGCCAGTTTGGCCATCTGTCACTCGAAACGCTGATGGGTTGCCTTGTCGCGCTCGGGCAAAGCGTGACAATTGAGGTCGGTACTGCGACGGGCGGGAAGCCCGCTATTCGGGTCACTAAAGATACCGGGATGCTTGTATGACGCGCACTACCCCAGCCGTCGCCGAACAGTTGGCGGAACGGATTGCCAAAATCGATGCCGCGCGGCTGCCGCCCGCGCTCCGGGCAATGGCTGAAGATCTGGTGGTTGATATTATCGGGTTGTGTGTCGCCGCGCGCAACGAGGACTTCATCACAACCGCCAAAGCCGGGTTTGATGACACCGGACCGGCGACCGTCATCGGCCACGCCAAAACTCAGAGCGCGGCGGCGGCGGCCTTCATTAACGGCGTCGCGGCCCACGGCGAGGATTTCGACGACACGTTCGAGGGCGGACCGGTGCACGCAGGCGCGGTGATCGTGCCCGCCGTGTTGGCCATCGCCGAGCAGGAAAAGCTCAGCGGCGAGGCGGTGCTGCTGGGCATCGTCGTCGGCGTCGAAGTGATGTGCCGGTTGAGCCTGGTCAAGCCGAAGGCGCTGCACAAGGCCGGGTTCCATCCCACCGCCGTTCTCGGCGCGATGGGCGCGGCGGCGGGCGTTGGCGCAGCGCTGCGCGTCAAGCCGCAGCAGATGGTCGACGGCCTTGGCCTCGCGGGCAGCATGGCGGGCGGTATCATCGAATATCTGACTGACGGGGCGTGGTCGAAGCGCATGCATCCGGGTTGGGCGGCACAATCTGGTCTCAGGGCAGCGCTGCTGGGTCGCGCTGGGTTCAATGGTCCGCGCACGGTGTTCGAAGGGCCGCACGGGCTGTTCTTCGGCTTCGCCAACACGCTGGAGGGCGACTGGTCCAAGCTGCTTGACGGCTTCGGCGACAAGTGGATTTCCGAGACGCTGGCGTTCAAGCCGTACCCGTGCGGAACGATGGCGCATCCTTATATTGACTGTGCACGGCGCTTCGCCAAGCGCGGCATCAAGCCTGCCGATATCAAGTCGATTACCTGCGAGACGGCGGAAGGCTTTGTCCACCGCCTGTGGGAGCCGCTGGAGAAGAAGCGCGCCGTGCCGAATGGCTACGCCGCCAAGTTCTCGATTCCGCACTGTATCGCAGCCGCCATGATCGACGGTGATGTCGGCCTCGGCACGTTCACGGATAAAGCCGTGGCCGATCCGGCGATCCGCGCCCTGGCAGCAAAGGTTAGCTACGTCATCGATGCCAATAGCGAGTATCCGCACAATTACACCGGCCACATCCGCGCTACGCTGAACAACGGCGAGGTCATCGAGGAGCGCCAGCCGCATCTGCGCGGCGGTGCCCGCGAGCCGCTCAGCCACGCCGACATCGAAGCCAAGCTGCTGCTCAACGCCCGCTACGGCGGCTGGACCGACACGCAGGCCAAGGCCGCCGTGACACTGGCGCGCGGCTTGTTCAAAGGCTCGGTGGTGCTTCAGCCGCTGCGGGGCTAACAACGCCGCGATAAATCTGCGCGAGTGAGAGTGATGCGTCGCAGCCGTCAAGGACAAAGCTGTCTTCGGGCGCACTGAATGTCACCGACGACCATTCGCCGCCCAGCTCGCGGCTGTACACCAGCACATCAAACGGCACAGGATCGATCAAGATGATGTGGCGCAATGTCGGGTGCCGCATGTACTCGCCAAGTTTGCTGAAGCGATCTGTTGTCCGGGTCGATGGTGACAGAACTTCGAAGGCGGCAAGCGGGGCTTGCGCTTCATAGGTCATCGCTGATGGCGGCGTGCATTCGATCATCACATCGGGGCGACGGATGCGCTTGATGGCCGTCCGTAACGCCGTGTCAGCAGTGGTCGGCATGCAAGGGCCGTCGCCGAGCTGATTCCCAAGCTCAATGATCAAGTTTACGACGACTTTGTCATGCGTCCGACTGGCACCGGCCATGCCACGCAGAGGCACGGGTATGCCGTCGATGAGTTCGTACCGGTCCTCTTGATCTAGACACCAGATCAGGAACTCGTCGCCGGTCATTGTTTGCTTTTGAGCGTTTGCCATTCCACAACGTATCACTTTATGATCCGCCAAAACAGGGAGTGGACAACAAAATGACGACCCAAGAACTCACCGGCTGCGTGGCCCTCATCACCGGCGCAGGCCGCAACATCGGGCGCGAGATGGCGCTGACGCTGGCAGCGGCTGGCGCATCGGTCGCGGTCAACGCTCGCTCGAACCGGGCCGAGGCGGACGCGGTTGTGGCTGACATCACCAAAGCGGGCGGCAAGGCCATCGCCGTGATGGGCGACGTGATCGATCCGGCAGCGGTGGCGACGATGGTCGCGGCGACCGTGAAGCAGTTTGGCCGCCTCGATATCCTGGTCAACAACGCCGCCATCCGTAAGGAAGGCCCGCTCGACAGCATGTCGTTCGAGGCGTGGCGCGAAGTGATGGGCGTGATCCTCGACGGCGCGTTCCACATGACCAAGGCAGCACTGCCGCATCTGAAAGCCAGCGGCCAAGGCGCGATCATCAATATCGGCGGCGTTTCGGCCCACACCGGCGCGAAAGGCCGCGTCCATGTGGTGACGGCCAAAGCCGGTCTGATCGGCATGACCAAGGCGCTGGCGCATGATCTGTCGGGTGACAAAATCACCGTCAACTGTGTCGTGCCCGGACTGATCAACACCAACCGCGACCCGAACGCGCCGTTGCCGTCGCATCACAACGTCAATCGCACGCTGGTTGGCCACTTGGGCAGCTCGTCCGATATCGCCAACGCCGTGCTCTACCTCGTCGGCCCCAACGCCCGCTACGTCACAGGGCAGACGATGCACGTCAACGGCGGGGCGTATTTGGCTTAGTGCTTGCGTGGTGAGGCCTGACTTGTAGGTTGGGTCAAGCTTTTGCGCGACCCAACAACTTCAGTGCCACGACCGCGAACTCTTGCCGTGGATGTTGGGTCGCGCGGAGGGCTTGACCCAACTTACGTTCCTTGAACTGTTGTATTAATAGGGCTTGCTCATGCCGTTGATTTTCATCTTCCTGATCGCGCTGCTGGCGGCGGTGATTATCTACAACTTGCGGCCGTCGAAGTTGCCGCGCGCAGGTGTCGGCTGGGGCGCGGGCAAGAACGACGATCCGCGCGTTGCCGCCGCCGCCATGATGGTGGCCGTCGCGACTGAGCACCAGCGGCTATCACCGCAAGACGAAATGCAGATCCTCGACCAGCTCGTCTCAACGATGGGTTTGACACCGCAATTGGCCCGCGATTGCCTGAAACTGGGTCGTCGCCACGCCCGGATCAACGGCGATCTGACCGCCCGCTTGCATCAGCTGAAAGCGCCCATCGCGCGCACCTGCAGCCTGCAGGAAAAGCAGGACGTCATCACCATGCTGCGCAAAGTCGCCGGCCCCAACGCCGACCGCGTCGGCTCCGTCCGCGATGGCATTGGCCGCGTGGCCGGGACGTTGTTGGAGGGATGAATTATTCCGAACCCGCCGCTCACTCGCTTTCTCTACTCTGGTTTCCCGGAATGCCTGTCGGCCTTCAGCCGACTGGCTTATCCGGGATCTTCACCACTCGGAGTTAGGTGATGAACTGCCACACCTTGAGTGGTGAAGACTCCGGATATGTTCAGCCCGCGATGCGGGCAAAACATTCCGGGGAACCAGTTTAGAGAATTGAGACGCCGTTCTGCTGACCGGAAGTTCCCCTTCACACATCCCCGCAGCTCAACCCATAATCCTCGGCCATGTGCAGCATCGCGCGTTCTGACAGTGCGGTGATGGTCAGCAGTGGGTTGACGCCCAATGACCTTGGGATCACGGCGCCGTCGATGACGTAGAGGCCGTCGTGGATGCCATTGCTGGCCGCCGCGCTGCCGTCGAACACGCGGCATCTATGATCAACCGCGCCATTGCTCCGATCACTTCCCATGCCAGCGCCGCCGAGCGGATGAGCGGTTGCGGGCTGATGACCCATGACGGTTCCGGCGAGCGGGTTCTTGACGTAGGAGCCGCCGACTTCGCCGACGAGGCGGTCCAGCAGTTCGTCGAGGCGCTTGTACACGGCCTCGTCTTTCGCGCCGGGCCAGCTCAGCGCAAGGCGGTCGCCATCGAGCGAGAACTTCCCGGAGGCGCTGTCGTGGCTGACGGCGAAGAACGTCTGCAAGTTGGCGAACGGGCCCTTATAGACGCCGGAAATCAGGCTTTGCAGCGCACCCAGCAGGCGTCCGTTCGGCAGGAACATGTAAGGCAGCGCCGAGGCCAACGCGGACGGAATCGCGCCTTCCTGGATGCACAGGCCGTTGTTGAGCACATCAGGATCGTTGATCTCGATCTGGCCGGAAACAGACGCGCCAATCGGGGCCATCTCGACCCGCGCGGGATGGCCAACGCCGATGGCATCGACCGGCACTTTCGCACCGAAGCCAAAGGCGATGATGTCGCCATTGGCCGAGAACCGTTCGCCGAGCTGGTCGGAGACGGCCAAGCCCTTGTCGCGTGAGCGCAGCAGAATTTCCGTCGAGCCGAGCGTGCCCGCCGCCAATACAACTATGGCGCCCTCGACCACCAAATCCGTGGGCTGGCCTTTGGCGGCGTCGAGCCGCGCCAGATGCACGCGCCAGCCGCCATCACGCGCTTTGCTGACGTGGCTGACTTTGGCGTGGGTGAAGATCTCTGCGCCGTGCTTGGCGGCTTCCGGCAGGTAGGTCATGGCGACCGTATTCTTGGCCCCGACATTGCAGCCGCCACAGCAGTCGCCGCAACGCGTGCAGGCGGCCTGCGCGACGCCCGCCGGGTTGATGGTGTCGGCAAAACTCACGGCGACGCGGGGTGCAATCGGCGTCGCACCGATGCCGCGCCCGGCCTTGACCAGCGACTGGTATTTGGTGCGGTCGTGCGCCGTCGGATCGACATTCGGGCGCAGCCAGCGTTCGGCGCGGCGATAGCCTTCGTCGAGCGTGCCATCTCGGGCGACTTCGTCGGGCCAGACCGGATCAGCGAACACACGGGCGTCAGGCCTTAGTGCGACGCCTGCGTTGACCAGCGAGCCACCACCAAGGCCGCAGCCGACCAGCACGTGCATATCATCACCGAGCCGCACGTCGTACAGCGCGGTTTCCGGGCCGGTGCGGACGAGTTTGCCGCGCACTTGCATTTCGTTGCGCAACTCCGGGAATTTCGACGGGAAACTGCCAGTCGGGAACTCCTTGCCGCGCTCCAGCACGCAGACGCGTTTCCCGGCGCGGGCGAGGCGAGCCGCCGTAACGCCGCCACCATAGCCGGAGCCGATAACC
>JAYSVA010000415.1:0-15821 GCA_043718785.1 Hyphomicrobiaceae bacterium | reverse complement strand
GCAAATCAATCTTCAGTTTCAGGCGGCGTTCAGCCGCCGGAATGCCGTCGCTGTCGAGACGGGCCTCAGCCTGCACCCGCATCGCGCTCGCCATCGTGTTGAGCTGCGGCAAGGCGGCGAGATCGAAGCGGCGCACGCCGGAGCGAGCAAACGCATGCGCAATATCTGCGTCGAGAATGCCGCGCGCCGACAGCGTGCTGGCATCAACGGGAAACACGATGCGGCGGATGCCAAGCTCCTCCGCCACCGCGCAGGCATGGACCGAGCCAGCGCCGCCAAAACTCAGCATTGTGAAGTCGCGTGGGTCCAGCCCCTTCTCGAATAGGCTGACCCGAGTGGCAGCAGCTAAGCTGGTGTTGGTGATGCGCAGCACGCCCGCCGCCGCCGCTTCGACCGTGATGCCGAGCGGCGTCGCAATGCGGGCCTGCATTGCCTGCTTAGTGGCGGCCAGATCAAGTGCCATGCTGCCACCGAGGAAGAACGCCGGATCGAGCCGCCCGAGCAGCAGATTGGCATCCGTGACGGTCGGCTCCGTGCCGCCGCGACCGTAGCACACGGGTCCTGGCCGCGCGCCCGCACTTTCCGGCCCGACCCGCAGCTGCTGACCGGCTTCTAGTCGCGCAATCGAGCCACCACCAGCGCCAATGGTGCGGATTTCAACCATCGGCACCCGCACCGGCAGCCGGTCAATCTCGCTTTGCGTGACGATCTCGATGCGGTCATCGCGCACCACCGACACGTCGAAGCTGGTGCCGCCCATATCAACGGCCACGACGTTCGGCTCTGCCAGCACACGTGACAGACCGAGCGCCGCCATCGCCCCGCCGCTGGGGCCGGACAGTAGCAAGCGCACTGGCTCCTGTGCCGCCGTCTCCGGACTGCAGACGCCACCGTTGGACTGCACGATCAGCAACCGGGGCGCGAATTGTTCGGCGGCCATCCGTGCGGTGAGGCGGCCGATGTACGACCGCACTACCGGTTGCAACAGCGCATTGAGCACGGTTGTGCTGGACCGCTCATACTCGCGGATTTCCGGGCTGACCTGTGATGACCGCGAGATGCTCAGCGCCGGGAACGCGGCAGCAAGCCGCTCGCACAGGGCGATCTCGTGGGCCGGGTTGGCGTAAGCGTGCAGCAGGCAAACGGCGATCGTTTCAATCTTGAGGGCCTGGAGTTCAGCAATGACAGCCGCGAAATCGGCCTCAACTGGTTCGCGCTCTGCAACGCTACTCGCCGTCATGCGGGCGTTGAAGCCGATGCGGCGGTGACGCGGGATCAGCACCGGGACAGGTTGCGGCCAAACCGAATAGACATCGCGGCGGTTGTGCCGTCCGATTTCCAGCACGTCCTCAAAGCCTGCTGTTGTGACGAGCGCACCCGCTGGTAGCTTGCGTTCCAGCACCGCGTTGGTGGCGATGGTTGTGCCGTGCAGCACATAACCGACATCGCTCAATTCAAAACCATAGCGCTGGCCTGCCGCTTTGATGCCCTCCATCAAGCCCAGCGACGGGTCTTCCGGTGTGGTCGGCAGCTTGTGCGGATGAATGCGCCCAGTCCGCGCGTCAAAAATCTGCAGATCCGTGAACGTACCGCCGATATCAACGCCGATGCGGATCGGCTTGGCAGAAGCTGTGATCATGATGGTCCGCGCCTTAACTGGGGAAAGCCACGTGTCGAGGTGGGAGCTACACGAGGCGGTTCAGCGCGGGCTTGCCAGCAAGCACAGCGTCGATGCCGTCCAGCAGGATCTGCCCCATCTGCAACCGGGCATGCATCGTTGAGCTGCCTTGGTGCGGTTGCAAGAAGACATTCGGCAGACTGAAGTAGGCCTCGTTAATGTGCGGCTCGTTGCTGAAGACATCAAGCCCGGCCGCAGCAATGCGCCCGGCGCGCAACGCGGCGATCAGGGCGGCATCATCGATCAAATCGCCCCGTGCGATGTTGACGACGATGGCATCACGCGGCAACAGCGCCAGTCGGCTGGCATTCAACAGGCCTTTCGTTGTCGGCGTTGACGGCGCGGCCAGCACAAGTACATCACTCACAGACAGCAGTCCTTCAATCGTATCATGGAAACTGGCACCGTCCTCCAGCGTCGCCTCAAGGCGTTGGCGGTTATGGTAGTTCACGGTCATGTCGAAGCTGCGCGCGCGCCGTGCGATGGTGCGGCCAATGCGGCCCATGCCGAGGATGCCGATGCGTCGACCCGTGACTTCGATGCCGACAAGCTGTGTTGGCGTCCACCCAGTCCAGCGGCGATCATAGATCAGTTGCGCGCCTTCATGCGCCCGTCGGCTCGCACCCAGCATCAGCAGCACCGCCATTTCGGCAACCGAACCGCTGAGCACGTCGGGCGTCGACAACACCGCGATGCCCCGTCGCCGCGCCGCGTCCTGGTCGATGTGCTCGTTGCCAACCGAGTAGGTCGCAATGATGCGCATCGTTGACGGCAGCCGACCGATAGCGTCAGCATCGAGCCGATCAAACGCCGTGACAATCATGGCATCGGCGGTGGCGGCAGCGCTCTGCAACTCGTCGGGTGTCAGCGAACGGTCGTCAGTATTGACCCAGACAGTATGGCGCGCGCTCAGTAGTGCCATGACGGGCGGCGGCAGCGTCCGCGTTACGGCCAACCGGAGTCGTGGCCGGTCTGTAGCAATACCCATGGTGTCCTCGATGCCAATGTTGGAGTTGGGGCCAGCCGATACGGCATTCGGGTTGAGCTGAAAATAGCAGAGATTTCAAGGAAATTTTGCAGGTATCACACGGCACCAGTCGGCGCTGGCCATGGCCCCTAGACGCGTTGCCGCTACCACCCGCCCTTTCTGTGCGCCACTTTCCCCCCACGCTTGTGCTTATCCCCGTGAGGAGCGTAAACCGTGCATACTGGGCTGAGTGCAACAGCGTGAGAGACTAGGGCCGTGCAGTATATTTCTACCCGTGGATTGGCGCCGAAGCTGGGCTTTGAGGACGTGTTGCTGGCCGGGCTGGCGCGCGACGGCGGCCTGTATCTGCCGGAAACATGGCCGAAATTTTCGCCTGACAAGATCGCCTCGTTCGCGGGACGCCCGTTTCATGAGGTTGCGGTTGAGGTGATCGAGCCTTACGTCGGCGGTGCCATTCCGCGTGCCGACCTGCTGGCAATGGCGCGCGATGCCTACGCCTCGTTCGGACATCCCGCCGTGACGCCACTGGTGCAGATCGGCCCGGATACCTGGGTGCTGGAGCTGTTCCACGGCCCGACCTTGGCGTTCAAGGACGTCGCCATGCAGCTGCTGGCGCGGATGATGGACTATGTACTGGCCAAACGGAATGCCCGCGCGATGATCGTCGGCGCCACCTCGGGCGATACCGGCGGCGCGGCGATTGAGGCGTTCCGCGGCTCCAAGCGGGTCGACGTGGTGATCCTGTTCCCGACCGGGCGCGTTTCGGATGTGCAGCGCCGCATGATGACGACGCCGACTGAGCCGAACGTGCATTCGCTCAGCATTGACGGCACGTTTGATGATTGCCAGGCGCTGGTGAAGGGGATGTTCAATCACCTCGAATTCCGCGACGCTGTTGGTCTCTCCGGCATCAATTCGATCAACTGGGGGCGTATTGTCGCCCAGGTCACGTATTATTTTGTCGCGGCGGCCGCATTGGGCGCGCCGCATCGCAAGGTCTCGTTTGTGGTGCCGACCGGCAATTTCGGCGACATTCTTGCAGGCTATGTGGCGAAACAAATGGGGCTCGGGATCGACAAGCTGGTGATCGCCTCCAACGCCAACGACATCCTGCCACGCACCGTGGCAACCGGAGTCTACGCAACGCGTGGGGTGCAGGCGACCTCCTCGCCGTCGATGGACATTCAGGTGTCCTCGAACTTCGAGCGCTATCTGTTCGAGGCGTGCGGGCGCGATGCCAGCATCATCCGGGCGCAAATGGGCTCGCTCAGCCAGTCCGGGCAGTTCGAGATCGGCGCGGCGACCAAGCAGCTGCAGGCCGAATTCGGGGCGGCGTCGGCCAGCGAAGCGCAGGTGGCAGCAGCGATCACCGGCACGCAGGCGGCCAGCGGCTATCTTGCGGAGCCGCACACGGCCTGCGGGATTGTCGCCAATGCGGCGGTGCTGAAGGGCTCCAAGACCGCGAAAGTGATTCTGGCGACCGCCCACCCGGCGAAATTCCCGGATGCGATGGTGGCGATCACCGGCAACCATCCGGCGCTGCCCGCCCGCCTGAGCAGCTTGATGACCCTGCCAGAACGCATGGACCGGCTGCCGAACGATCTCGCCGCCGTCGAAAAGTATGTGACGTCAAAAGCCCGCGCCAAAGGAACCAGTTCATGAGCAACGCCAACGGCGCGCCTCTCCCCGAAGTAACGACGCTGCCGAACGGCCTGCGCGTGGTGACACAGACCATGCCGCATCTGGCCACGGTGTCGCTGGGGGTCTGGGTGGCGACCGGGGCGCGGCACGAAACGTTGCGCGAGCACGGCATTTCGCATTTGCTGGAGCACATGGCATTCAAGGGCACGAAAACCCGCTCCGCCCGCGCCATCGCCGAAGAAATTGAGCAGGTCGGCGGCGATCTCAATGCGGCCACCAGCTTAGAGACGACGGCCTACTACGCCCGCGTGCTTGGCGGCGATGATGGCTTGGCGCTCGAAATCCTGGCCGACATCCTGCAGAACTCGAACATCGCCGAAGACGATTTGGTGCGCGAGAAGGAAGTGGTGATCCAGGAAATCGCTGGTATCAACGATTCGCCTGAGGAAATCGGCTTCGACATGATGCAAGAGGCGGCGTTCGGTACACAGGCCGTCGGCCGCCCGATCATTGGCACACCGGATAGCGTCAACGCCATAACTTCTGGCGATATCAAGGGCTTTCTGGCCAGTCGCTACACTGCACCGGACATGATCATTGCAGCGGCAGGCGCCGTCGATCACGCCAAAATCGTCAGCCACGCTCAGGCCCTATTTGGTGGGCTATCTGGCGTTCGCCCTGGGGGGCTTGAGACGGCGACGTACATCGGCGGCATCAGGTCATCAGATCGGGTGTTTGAGCAGAGCCACTTGATGCTCGGCTTCGATGGTCCGGCCTACAAGCATCCCCAGTTTTATACGGCGCAGGTGTTCTCCGGGTTGTTCGGCGGGGGGATGTCATCGCGCCTGTTCCAGGAGGTCCGGGAAAACCGTGGCCTTTGCTATTCGATCTACTCGTCGGCCTGGGGGCTGGCGGATGTCGGCATGTTCGGTGTGCACGCAGCGACGGGGCCTGAGATGATGGGTGAGCTAATCACCACGATTGACGAGGAACTGGCCAAGGCCGCCGCCCACGCCGCGCCGGAGCGGGAAGTTGCGCGCTCAAAAGCGCAGCTGAAGGCCGGGTTGCTGATGAGCCTCGAATCGTCGTCTAGCCGGGCCGAGCAGATGGCGCGCCAGCTGATGGTGATGGGCCGCCTGATCGACGTCAAAGAACTAGTCGCCAAAGTCGACGCCGTGACGCCCGAGGGCATGCGCGCCTTCGCCGAGCAACTGGCAACAGCCAAGAACCGTTCCGTCGTGGTGATCGGTGCGGGGGCCAAATCGGCGAAATTCGCGGCCCAGGCCGGGCACCAGGAGAAGCCTGCGGCGGTTATCAAGACGACTAAAGCCCGCAAGCCTAAACCCTCAACCGTCAGCACCTGAGGGCAACGGCACCATGGCATTCCTGCGCAGCAGCCTGATTGACGAAGCCGCTCCGGTTGTCCGGTCGGCACGGCTGTGGCTGCGCCCGCCTGTCATGACGGATCATGCCGCGTGGGCGGAGTTGCGGGGCACCAGCCGCCAGCATCTGACCCCGTGGGAACCGCAGTGGTCGATGGATGAGTTGGCGCGCGTGTCGTTCCGCCGCCGCCTGCGCCACTACGCCAACGATATCAAAGAAGACCTCGGCTACGCGTTCCTGATCTTCCGGCTCGACACCAATGAGCTGCTGGGTGGCCTGACGCTGAGCAACGTCCGGCGCGGCGTCACGCAGGCGGCGTGCCTGGGCTATTGGATCGGCCAACCGCACCAAGGCCAGGGCTACATGACCGAAGCCGTGCAGGCCGTATCGTCGTTTGTGTTCTTGGAGCTTAAGCTGCACCGTCTGGAGGCGGCCTGCCTGCCGCACAATGCGCCGTCCATTAGCGTGCTGGAGCGCTGCGGCTTCACTGCCGAGGGCCTGGCGCGGCAGTACCTCAAGATCAACGGCCAGTGGCAGGACCACCGGCTGTTTGCCCGCCTCAACGATGATCCGGCACCGGTGGCGGCAGGGCGTGCCACGGCGATCGATCAAGCGCCGTTCGCGGCGGCACACCCTGCCGCCACCCATCATGTCGGAGGCGCGGCTTGATGGCGACACTGAGAGAGTTCCGTCGCATACTAATGGCGCTAGCTGTGCTGATCTGCGTCGGCCTCCAGGCCGTGTTGCCAGCCAGCGCCGCCGTGAAAGCCATTGCGGTCGGCACGGAGCAGGACCGCATTGAAATCACCGCGCCGGGTGTCGGTGAATTCCATGATCCGCGCGGCGACAACCTGCAGATCGAGGCCGCCGCGACCGCCGATGGCGTCAGCAGCCGCATGGCCGTGCGTGCTGCCAACACCGGCAGCAACCCGAGCTGGATTGCCTTTGCGCTGACCAACAAGACCGACAAACCGATTGAGCGCTGGATCGCGGCTGACCGGTATTCAGCTGTGGGTGCCGGGGTCGTCTGGCCTAACCTCGACAGCAAACGCATCGAGGCGATCACCCCGTCGCTCGGCTTTGTGCCGGAGCGCATCGCCAGCGACCGCGCCGACATCTTCCGCGTCACGCTCGATCCCGGCCAGACCATCACCTATGTCGCCGAATTCGCCTCGGAACGGCCGGCCCGTGTCTATCTGTGGAAGCCGATTGATTATGAAGCGAAGGCCCGCGACCGCCAGCTGTTCCATGGCATTCTGCTTGGCATTACTGGCCTGCTGGCGATCTTTTTGACCGCCGTGTTTGCGGCCAACCACAAAGCGATCTTCCCGTCGACCGCGCTGATGACGTGGTGCGTGCTCGGCTACCTCTGCGTCGATTTCGGCTTTTTCCACAAGCTGTTCCAGCTGCGCGCCGAAGATAACGGCGTCTACCGCGCGGCCATGGAAGCGGCGACTGCTGCCAGCCTCGTGATTTTTCTGCATACGTTCCTGCGGCTCGGCTCTTGGCACAGTTTTGTGCGGATGCTCGTTAGCGTTTGGATGATCGCGCAACTCGCGCTGGTGGCGGTCGCACTGATCGATCCGCGCCTCGCCTCGACGTTCGCGCGGCTGTCGTTCCTGGCCATTGGTGGCATCGGCGCGCTGCTGACGATCTTCCTCGCATTGCGCGGGCAGGACCGCGCTTTGGCGCTGGTGCCGACGTGGCTGCTGTTTCTGGTCTGGACGTTTGCTGCAGGCGTCACGCTGACCGGGCGGCTGACCGGGGAAGTGGCCGTGTTGGGCCTCGCAGCGGGCAGCGTGCTGTTCGTTGTGCTCGTCGGCTTCACCGTGACGCAGTTCGCCTTTCGCTCACTGGAGCCGCTGTATGGTGCAGCACCTTCCGAGTTGCAGCTGCGCTCGCAGGCCATCGAGAGTGCTGGGGCGGCGCTGTGGGAGTGGAATGGCCGCCGCGACGAAGTAAAGGTTTCGCCGCTGATTGAGCTGATCCTCGGCCTACCGCCCGGTGAGCTATCCTGCAAGTTTGACGATTTTGCCAAGCATCTGCACTCCGCCGACAAAGAGCGCGTGCGCCTGCTGCTGTGGGGCGTCAATGAGAAGAACGGCGGCCATATCCGCACTGATTTCCGGATGCGCCACAACGACGGGTCCTACTTGTGGTTTGAGCTGGAAGCCGCCAGCATCAAGTCGGCCGAGCGCCGCGCCGTCCGCTGCGTTGGCCTGATGCGTGACGTCACCGATGCCAAACGCTCGCAGGAGCGGCTGATGCATGACGCCGTGCACGACAGCCTGACCAGCCTGCCGAACCGCGAGCTGTTCGTGGACCGGCTCAGCGTGGCGTTTACCCGCGCGAAAACCGAGGCAAACGTCCAACCGACGCTGATCTTCATCGACATCGACAAATTCAAGAGCGTGAACTCGTCGTTTGGTCTGATCGTTGGCGATAGCCTGCTGCTAACCGTCGCCCGCCGCCTCGCCCGCCATCTGGCCGCGCAGGATACTCTGGCTCGTGTTGGTGGCGACCAGTTCGCGATCCTGTTGATCGCCCAGCAGGACCCGAAAGACATTGCCATGCTGGCCGAGCGTGTGCGCCGGTCGCTGCGCTCGCCGATCAAGATCAATGGCCAGGATATCGTGCTGACAGCATCGTGCGGTGTCGCGATCTATGACAGCCTGCAGGCAACGCCGCAGGATCTGCTGAAAGAGGCCGAAATCGCGATGTACCGCGCGAAACGGGGCGGTGCCGACCAGATTGAGATTTTTCGCCCGGAAATGCGCGGCGAGCGCGACGACCGCGTCGCCATCGAGAGCGATCTGCGGCAGGCACTGGAACGCCGCCAGCTGCGCGTGATGTACCAGCCGATCATCTATCTGCCGACTGAGGAACTCGCCGGTTTCGAAGCGTTGGTGCGGTGGGAGCATCCGAAACTTGGCATGCTCAACCCGGCTGAATTCGTGCCCGTGGCCGAGGAGAGCGATCTGATCGTCAAGCTCGGTTCCTACGTGCTCAGCCAGGCCGTGCAGGATGCCGCGCGCTGGCAGAAGGAACTGCCGCGCCTCGACAACCCGCTGTTCGTCAGCGTCAATGTTTCAAGCCGCCAGTTGTTCCGCCAAGATCTGATCCAGGAAATCCGCCACATCCTCGGCAAGCAGATCGTTCCGGTCGGCTGTCTCCGACTTGAGGTGACCGAAAGCCTCGTCATGGAGAACCCGGAACAGGCAACCGAGATCCTGGAGTGGTTGCGTCAAGCTGGCGCCCTGTTGGCGCTTGATGATTTTGGCTCCGGCTATTCGTCGATGGCCTATCTGCAGCGCTTTCCGTTCGACACCATCAAGATCGACAAGGAATTGGTGCAGGCCAGCAGCGGCGACATCGCTGGTGCGGGCGCGGCCATCGTCCGCTCGATCGTCGCGCTGAGCCACGAGCTCGGCAAAAAGGTCGTCGCCGAAGGCGTTGAGCACGCTGATGACGTCGGCTTCTTGCGTTCGCTCGGGACCGAGTATGCCCAAGGCTTCTATTACGGCGAGGCGATGCCTGACAAAGAGGTGATCGGGCTGCTGCGCGTGATCCGCAAATCCGAGCGCAAATTGCACAAACGCGGCTTCTTCCGCACCAAACCACAGATGCCCGGCGCACCAGCGGAGGCCATTACCGTCGACGTCAATAATGCCAATGTCGCGAACGGCAAAGGCAAGACACGCCGCACCAGCCGGGCAGGTGCCGAGGAGGCAGCCGCTGCCAACGGCCTTCAGACAAATGATCAGAATGGCATCGCAGCCAATGGCACAGCACCGCCAAGGCCAGTGCTACCGCCCCGCATTGGCAATGACCTCGTGCCGGGCGCCGTTCGGGTTCGTCCGCGCGCTCCGATGCCGTCAGTACCTGAACCTGCGCCCGGATATGCCGTCGGCCCACCGCCGATGCCACAGCAGTTTCAACAACAGGTGCAGCCGCAGATACAACACCCGTCGCAGTTGCCACCGCCGATGCCGATACCACCGCCCATGCCGCAAGCCCAACCGCCAATGGGCTATCCGAACGGTGCCCAAACCAGCTATCAGCTGCCGCAGGCCGTCAATGGTGCATTGCCGCCGACCAACTTGCCGCCATCCAGCACTGCGCCGCAGCCTGAGCGTCAGCTCGCCCAGCTGACGGTGCGTCCGTCGATGGCGAAAGCCCGTCCGGTTCGGCTCGCCCCGCCGCCAGTTCCTATGACTAGTGCGCCCGAACCAGATCGGGCCGAACCACCACGCCGCAGGTCTATCGCCGACATGTTCCCGGCACAGAATTCGGCAGCCCAGACTTCCACGATACAGAATGCCGCGACACAGGCTGCAACACCGTTGCCCGCTGTGGCCGTCGCGGCCCCGACGCCCATCCCGCCGTTGCCGCCGGTCTTGGCGGCGGCACCCGCGCCCGCGCGCCCGGCACCCGCTCCGCTCACGCGTCCGAGCGGGCCTGCTAATCTGAAGGGATTGCCACCCGCCATCGCCGCCAGTTTGGCCAAACTTGCCGGTAACGCCGCCAAGCCCGCCGAAGACACCAAAGAGCGGTCGTCTAAATAGGTTCGGCGATCAGTGGCTCTGGGGTACCAGGATCGAGACGACGAACCCGTCGGCTGACTTCAAAGGTGCGACGCCGATATCGCCACCGGACTGGCGGATCGACGCATAGGCAGCGCTGAGATCTTGCGCCGGACGGTCAGCCGGGGCGGCTCCAAAGGCCGGCGTGAGGGCTTGGCGGATCAGATCGTTGGTCAGGCTCATGCCGTCGCAGCGAATGATGAGCTCGACGAAGTCGCACGTACCGCTGACTGCACCGGACCGCTGCACAGCGTCACCGGCGGCAAGGACGCTAAACTGGAGAGACATCCGACTGGCAGCACCGGCAAAGCCGTCCTTGGCAGTCTGCGCGGCGACCATCGAGGCCAGCGCCAGCAAAGCGCTTTCGATGAAGCGCCTGTCGGCAATGACCAATTGAGCGGCGGCTGGACCGGACGGCGGTATGATCTCCAGCGCTTTTGCAGCTCCGAGCGTTTCACGCAGCAGCGGCGCCACACCCTGCACGACGTCGCCCAGGTTTAACTCCTGCACGTCCACGACCTGCGGACTAGCGTAGGCGAGCAAATTGCCGGTCATCAGGGCACCGCGCCGCGCCGCATCGATGGCATTGCGGACGAAATGATGTTGGGCCGTCTCCCCGCCCTGTTGCATCAGGAAAAGCTGTAGGCTTCCAGCTATGACGGTCAGCACATTGTTCAAATCGTGCGCCATCTCATCGGCAAGTTCCTGCACCACGTCTAACCGCACGGCCCGGCGCAACGCATCGTCCCGGTCGCCAGCCTCAGCTGCGACGTCGGCCAGTGCTTGGGCAGGCATGTCACCCGTCGCAGATGAAGCACTGTGCTGCGGCTCGCGTTTGCTGCCAGTCTTGGCCGTCATGGTGCATTGATCCCAGGTTACAGCGTATTGCAGGCGACCCTATCAGGACAAAGATTTGTTACCAGTAATCGCCGCTACCAATTCGTGGATTTTCACAGGCTTGCCAACGCAGGCAACGTGGCCGTGCCCAGCGGGCAGCCGATGGCGGCCATAACCGGTCAGAAACACATAGCGTTTCCCCGTCGCGGCCAAGCGGTCTGCCACCGGGGCGATGCTCTCCTTGTTGAGGTTCACGTCCAGCACGGCACAATCAAACGCGGTGGTTTCAATCGCCGCTAGGGCTTGAGCGATAGTGCCGACCTGCCCGGCGACCACAATGCCACGTGCCGTCAACAGGCCAGCGATGAACTCAGCGATCATGAACTCATCTTCAACCAGCAGCACGCGTAATGGTGGCGATGACATGCAATGGCTCCTGCTCAATTGGCTGGGAGTAGTACCGCGAACTGGGCTCAGGTCAAATCCCAGTGTCAGACCAGTGTCAAAAGCCTTGCCAGCACGGCATGGCCGCACTATCAAGCCGGTGGGAAGTTGGTGGCGGACGTATCGCTCGCCAACCGGGTCAGGACCGGAAGGTAGCAGCCCTAACGAGTTTAGTGCGGGTCATCGCCAGCTTCCTTTTCATTTTTTTCGTAGGGTTGCGTCACACAGGTCAGGCTCATGGCAGATCCAAAACCGCCATTAGGCGCTGAAGCCAAGCCGTACGTCGTCCTCGCCCGCAAGTATCGACCCGAGACCTTCACCGATCTGATCGGCCAGGAGGCGATGGTCAAAACCCTGACCAACGCATTCGCGTCCGACCGTATCGCTCAGGGCTACATGCTGACCGGCGTGCGCGGCGTCGGCAAAACCACCACCGCCCGTATTCTCGCCCGCGCGCTGAACTACGCCAAGCCCGGCCTGCCTGACCGCCCGACCATCACCATGGACGGCTACGGCGACCATTGCGCCGATATCATCGCCAGCCGCCACCCCGACGTGCTGGAAATGGATGCCGCCTCGAATACCGGCATCGAGAACATCCGCGAGATCATCGAGAGCGCGCGCTATAAGCCGATCATCGCGCGCACCAAAGTGTTCATCATCGACGAAGTCCACATGCTGTCGAAAGGCGCGTTCAACGCCCTGCTGAAGACGCTTGAGGAACCGCCCGCGCATGTAAAGTTCATCTTCGCCACCACCGAAATCCGCAAGGTGCCGGTGACGGTGCTGTCGCGCTGCCAACGGTTCGACCTGCGCCGCGTCGACGTGCCGGTGCTGGTCAAGCATTTCGACCGCATCGTCACCGCTGAGGGGGCCACGGCCGAGAACGAAGCGCTAATGCTGATTGCTCGCGCCGCTGAAGGCTCGGTGCGCGACGGCCTGTCGATCCTGGATCAAGGCATCGCCATGGGCTCGGGTGCCGTCACCGCACCGTCCGTACGCGCGATGCTGGGTCTCGCCGACCGTGGCCGGGTGTTTGACCTGCTGGGCGCCCTGCTCAGCGGCAATGCCCCGGAAGCGCTGGCAGGTCTCGCCAGCTTGCATCACGACGGCGCGGAAGCCGTGCAGGTGCTGGCTGACCTCGCCGATGCCGTCCACGTCACCACCCGCGTCAAAACTGCTGGCCGCGATGCTGCAGGCGACGCCCTCTCTGCCGAGGAAAAACGCCGGGCCGGGGCACTCGCCGAGAGCCTATCGCTGCCGATCCTGAGCCGGGCCTGGCAAATGCTGCTGAAGGGCATCGAGGAGGCGGGCAAAGCACCCAATCCGCTCGCCGCCGCCGATATGGTGCTCATCCGCATTGCCTATACGTCCGACCTACCGACACCGGACGACTTGATCCGCACGCTCGGCGGCGGCGTGGTCGCGCGCGCTGGTGGGCAGGCACCGAGCCGTGATGCGCCAGCCCCCAGTCGTGGGCCATTGAATGCAGCGCCTAGCGCGCCAACCAGAGCCACTAGGCCTGCCACGCCCGCGCCAATTGACCTCGATGACGGTGACGACAGCTCCTCCGTGCCGCCGTGGGAGGACCTGCCACCGGAAGCGGACGGTTCCTACATCGACGAGGAAACCGCGCCGGTGGTCCCCCGCTTTAATCTCAACCCCGGCAGCTTCCACGAGATCGTCGAACTGGTTGGCCAAAAGCGCGACGCCAAGTTGCGTATCCACCTCGAAGAGCATGTCAGCCTGATCAAGTTCGAGACCGGCCAGATCGAACTGAAGCTGCTGGATGGCGCGCCGCAGAACCTTGCAGGTGACCTCGGCGAGAAGCTGACCAAGTGGACCAGCCGCCGCTGGGTCGTGGTGGTCGGTCGCGGTCAGGGCCAGCGTCCGATCGGCGAGGTCAACCGCGAGATTGCGGCGAAACAGCTGGCCGAGGTCAAAGCGCATCCCGCCGTCGCCGCGGTACTGCGCATGTTCCCCGAGGTCGAGGTGAAAACCGTGAAGCCGCTCCCCGGCATGGCCGGGGCGATCAAGCGTGAGAGCAATGGCGGCGGATAGCTTATTTTGGCGGGCGGGACTGCCTATATGTATGAAACCGACAACTCCACCAGCCAGCGAGACCTACGACCATGAAAGACCTGATGGGCATGATGAAGCAGGCGCAGGAACTGCAAGGGCGCATGCAGAAGATGCAGGACGATATGGCGGCGATGGAGATTCGCGGCCAGTCCGGCGGTGGCCTCGTCATGGTGATGCTAGACGGCAAGGGCACGCTGAAGAGGGTCAAGGTTGATCCCAGCCTGATGATCCCCGCTGAGACGGAGATTCTCGAGGATCTGATCATCGCTGCCACGGATGATGCCCGCGCCAAGGTCGAGACCCAGATGCAGGCGAAAATGGCCGAAGTCACCGGCGGCCTGCCGATCCCGCCCGGCTTGAAGTTGTGGTAACGGACGACGCACCTGCACAGACGACGTGACCAACCGTGGGTTATCAGCTAACGTCGCCTGCCAGGGAGCAAGCAACCAATGATCACCGTCGAAACGCTTCAAACCGAAGTCCGCGATCTGAAACGCCGCCTTGAGCTGACCGAAACGCGTGTCACGCAGATGGAAGGCCGGTTTGAGTTCGTGTCCGGCCAGCTGCGGGACATCCAGCTCTACATGCACGCCAAGTTCGGCGACATCGAAGACACGCTGACAGGGATCAAATCAGACATAGCAGGGCTAAAAGTTGCGCAGTCAAAGACTGATGCCAAAGTTGACACGCTAAACGCTAAGGTCGACGCTCTGCCCCGCGTTTTGGCCGAGATGCTCGCCAAACGCTAACCTCATAAAACCCCGGCTCCTCGCCAATTGACGACACGACACGCGGACGCCGGATGCTGCAATCATCGCTAACCAGCCAACCGCGCCGCCTCAGCCAGGGCGGTCTGATTGACCGCTCCCGCCCGCTGTTGTTCCGTTTCAATGGCCAGTCGTACCAAGGCTATGCAGGCGACACGCTGGCATCGGCGCTGCTGGCCAACGATGTGCTGCTGGTGGCCCGCTCGCCACGCTTGCACCGCCCGCGTGGTGTCGACACTAATGCCTTTGTCGCCTGCAACGGCCAACGCGTGCTGGCGACAACCACACCGTTGATTGACGGCCTGACCGCGCACAGCATCAATCACTGGCCGAGCCTAGGGTTCGACCTGCTGGCGGCGGCACCGTATCTGCCATCAGCATTGAATGGTGCACTCGCCAAGCTGACGTCTGGTGAACAGTTGCGCCCCGCCACCAGCGACCGGGGTTTTGCGTTCTGCGATGTGCTGGTGGTCGGCGGCGGCCCCACAGGATTGATGGCGGCGCTGGCTGCCGGACGCTCCAAAGCCCGCGTCGTCCTGGTCGACAACGATGTCCGTCTCGGTGGCCGACTGAACGCTGACCGCCATACCATCGACCAGCTGCCCGCCGCTGAATGGGCCGAGGACATCGCGGCTGAGCTGGCGGCGCTGCCCAATGTCCGCATCATGTTGCACAGCACGCTCGTTCCGCAGCCCCAGACCACCGGATCAATCGCGACGATCATTGAGCGGCTTCCGGATCAGCCACAGTCCGCTGATCAGCCGAGCCATCGCCACTGGTCGATCTCGGCCAAACACTGCTTGCTGGCGACAGGACACGTTGAACGGCCACTGGTGTTCGCCAATAATGATCGGCCCGGCATACTGCTGGCGGGCAGCCTGCGCAGCTACCTCAACCGCTATGCCGTTGCCCCCGGCGAGCGGGTCATTCTGTATGCCACCCACGACGAGGCGGCGGCAACGATTGCGGATATTACCAACGCCGGGGCTATTGTCGAGGCCGTCATCGATCCGCGCCGCACGGCATCAGCTGTGGTCGCTACCGCCGCGGAACGGGTGGGCGCCGAAGTGGTGCAAGGTGCAGTCAGCCGTGCCCTTGGATCAAAGCAAGTTGAGGGCTGCGTGGTTCAGACGGTCAATGGTGCGACGCGCCACTTCGAGTGCGACCTGATCGCCATGTCGGATGGCTGGAGCCCGGCGCTGCCGCCATCTGTCCAAGGCCAACGTGTCACGCCGAAAACAGCGAGCCTGGCTGACAGTTTGGCGGCGGGCTTAGCCGCAGGTCTTGCCGCAGCGGCGAAGGCTGGATTTCCGGACGCCTTAATTGTACTGTGTCACTAGTTACGGCGTCGAGGGGATGCAGCGGTTGGTCTGGCACAGCACGGGCAGCGCGACAAGGTTGCGATGAGGCCGACGTTG
>JAYSVA010000414.1:0-15831 GCA_043718785.1 Hyphomicrobiaceae bacterium | reverse complement strand
CGGCGTTAGCAATCGCCCCCATCGGTGGCACAATCGGCGTCTCGCCGACGCCGCGCACACCATACGGATGGCGCGGATTCGGCACTTCGACGATGACGGTATCGATCATCGGCAGGTCGGACGCGACCGGGATGCGGTAATCGAGGAACCCGGCATTCTGAAGGCGGCCATCCTTGCCGTAGATATACTCCTCGTTCAGCGCCCAGCCGATGCCTTGCACCGCACCACCCTGATACTGGCCCTCAACGTAGGCCGGATGAATGGCCCGCCCGGCGTCCTGGATCACCGTGTAGCGCACCACCCAGACACGGCCAGTCTCAGGATCCACCTCGACGTCGGCGATGTGGGTACCGAAACTCGGCGCGGCGCCATGCGCGTTGATCGAAGCTGCAGCGTTGATCGGCCCGCCAGTCTTGCCCGCCATCGCCGCGATCTGCTTCAGCGTCATCGGCGGATGCTTGGAGGCGTTCGCCCCGGCAGGGCGCACTGCTCCATCGACGTATTCGACCGCATCAGGCGTCAGCTCCCACAGCTTCGCGACGCGGGCACAGCATTCAGCCTTCATCGAGCGCGACGCTTCGACCAGGGCCATGCCGCTGGAGAAGGTAGCGCGGCTGCCGCCGGTCAGGAAGTTATAGCCGAGCGACTGGGTGTCGGCGATGGTGGCGCGGATATCCGACATCTCGACGCCAAGCTCTTCGGCCACCATCATGCTGAGCGACGCGCGCAACCCGCCGACATCGGGCGTGCCCGCCGCCAGGATCAGCGTGCCATCTTCGTTCAGCGCCAGTGTGACGCTGGTTTCGCCGCCAATGTTGAACCAGAAGCCAGAGGCGATACCGCGCCCTTGGTTAGCCTTCAGGGGCGCTTTCCAGTGGGCGTGAGCCTTCGCGGCCTCAAGGGTCTCCACCATGCCCACGGGACCAAACTTCGGCCCGTAGGCGGCCTTGGTGCCCTCGCGCGCGGCATTCTTCAGGCGGAACTCAATCGGGTCGAGCTTCAGCGCCTTGGCCAGCTCGTCCATTACCGATTCAACCGCATAGCCCGAGATTGGCCCACCGGGCGCGCGGTAAGCAGCAACCTTCGGGCGGTTCGAGACGACATCATAGCCAACGACACTGACGTTTGCGAGGTCGTAGGGCGCGAATGCACACATCGCGGCAGGACCGACTGGCGAGCCCTGAAACGCACCAGCCAGGAACTTCAATTCGGCTTCGGCGGCGACGATGCGGCCATCCTTGGTTGCGCCGATCTTCACGCGCATATCCGCGCCCGACGTCGGCCCAGAGGCACGGAACACGTCCTCGCGGCTCATCACCATTTTCACCGGGCGATGCGCTTTCATCGACAGCGCTAGCGCCAGTGGCTCAAGGTACACCACCGTCTTGCCGCCGAACCCGCCACCGATTTCCGTCGCGGTCACCCGCAGGGTGGAAATGTCGAGGCCCAGCAACTTGGCGCAATGCGCCCGCACAATCCAATGGCCCTGGGTCGTCACCCACAAATCCGCCGTGCCGTCCTCGTTGACGGTCGCTAAGCAAGCATGTGGCTCGATATAGCCCTGATGCACCGGCTTAGTTGAGAACGTCCGCTCGATGATGGTGTCGGCCCCCTTAAAGCCCGCCGCAATGTCGCCGAGCGTGAATTCCACCCGTTTCGACACGTTCGATGGCTTGGTCGGCGCAGGCGTTACGCCCGTCGTGATCATGTCCGGATGCAACAACGGCGCGCCGGGTGCCATCGCCTCGGCGACGTCGAGCACGTGTGGCAGCACCTCATACTCGACCTTGATCAGCCGCAACGCTTCCCGCGCAATCGATGGGCTAGTCGCGGCGACGGCGGCCACCGCATGCCCCTCGTACAGCACCTTCTCGCGCGCCATCACGTTGCGCACGACATCGCGATAGTTGATCATCATCTCGCCCGCCGGCAGAAACTCACCTGGCTGGTCAGCAAAGTCTTCCCGCGTGACGATGGCTTTAACACCGGACAAAGCCGCCGCCTTCGAGATATCGATGCTCTTGATCACCGCATGCGGATGCGGGCTGCGCAGCACTAGCCCGGTCAACTGGCCAGGCAGGTTATAATCCGCCCCGAATTTGGCTCGCCCCGTCACCTTGTCAACGCCATCCGGCCGGATCGGTCGCGTGCCGATAATGCGGTAATCCGGTCCCATTGGTAAATTCTGGGGTGGCTGCTTAACGGTCTCTTGCATGGCGAACGCTCCCGAAGGCTGTGGGGGAATTTGCGGCAGATTGCGCCATGCCCTGAGGCTTTGCAAGCCTTGCCGAGGATTTGATACCATGTTGCCCCGACCGGAATGCCAGTCACAGTCAGTTGACCGGATGCGATCAAATCACACCTGGAAAAATCGATGGTCTCGTAGCATAGCTCCTGTCGATAATCGAACCTCACAACAAAAACACAACTCCCAAATGCTGAAATGTTCGAAGTTTCTTGCTATCGTCACGCTTGTGGCAGGCTCAGATGCTGTCCGCGCTGACGGCGAAACCTGCCTTACCGACCTGACCAAGACCATCGAGCGCGATTTCTCGGCCGTCTCTTCCGTCTCACGGGAAGACTTCGCCTCGCTACGGCAGCGATCAGATGTGATCGTGTTCGACACGCGGGAAGAGGCTGAATTCAGCATCAGTCACGTGCCGGGAGCGATCCACGTCCATCCGAACATCACGCCGCAGGACTTCATCGAGAAGTTTGGCGATCGCCTGAAAGATAAGACCGTGCTGTTTTATTGCTCCGTCGGGGTTCGCAGCTCCAACTTGGTGCGCAAGCTTGATCACGATATCCGGCGTCTAGGTGGCCGGAGCGCCGCCAATATCCGCGGGGGCATCTTCAGTTGGCACAACCACGGCAATCCGCTGAGCCGGGCCAACAGCAGCACCGATGCCGTCCACGGCTACAGCCCGAAATGGGGGCGCTACCTCGATTTCGACAATCTCGCCGTTTATCCGCCGAAACCATCCAATTGGCAGCGCTGGTTTTCCCGGAAAACCTAGCTGTTTATCGCATCACGTCGACAGCGCCTTGATGCCCGCTAGCATCACCAACAGCCCGATCACCAGGATCATCCAGGCCGAGACAATCGGGGCCAATCTGGCGACCTTATCGAACGCCCCGAAGCGGTTTTTCAAGGCATTGGTACCGAGCGAGGCCGCAACGCCGACAGCCACCAGCGTACAGGCCAAGCCGACACTGAATGCCGCCACCATCACGGTGCCCAGCGCATAGGCCTTGAGATGGAGGCAAGCCAGCAGCACAGCAAACGCCGCCGGACAGGGCAGCAAGCCGCCGGTAAACCCAAACCACGCCACCTCGCCATTCGTCACGCCACTGCGCCCGGCAAACCGCGCCTCAATCTCGGCAGCATGGGCGGCAGCGTGCGCGTCCAGCGGACCTTCAGTCTTGTGATCATGGCTATGGCTGTGCCCATGGGGGCCATGCGTATGCCCGCCCACACCGCCGCGCGAGATCATCCGCAGGGCTAGCACCACAATCAACGCGCCGCCGAGCAGCAGTAGCCACGGCTCCGCGCGCTCAAGTAATCCGGCATCTCCCAGCCGCCACGCCAGCAGCGCCAGAGCCCACACCACAATCGTGTGTCCGACGGTCGCCGCCAGCCCCAGCACAACGGCCTGACCCGGCGTGCCGCGCACGGCGACAATGAACGCCATCATCATCGATTTCGAGTGGCCCGGCTCGAGCGCATGCAGCGCCCCCAGCGCAAGCGCCGTGGGCAGCAACAGCCAAGGGTTGCCGACACCCGATTGTATGACCGCAACAATATCCGGCATGGAGCCTCCTGAATGGCCAAGGCAATTTAATTCTCGATGTTTGCAGTCGTGCACCGCTTCCCTCCCCCTTTGCGGGGGAGGGATCGAGGGTGGGGGGGGACACGGATCACGCGTTGAGCACTCAGAACCACCCCAACCCCGGCCCTTCCCCCGTCAAGGGGGAAGGGAGCAGTGCCTGACTTCGACGGCGGAGCGAGAATTGAATCACCCTGCCTGAATGGCGGAAACCACGGTTTTACGGCGGTACTGAGTTGACGATGATAGAGTCGACAGTCCCAGCAACTTTCGAGACCCGAGCGGCAAATATAAAATATACTTGCTCAGCACGGTATCCATCGCAAAGCCCCCTTCCCAAACAAAGGGCGAGCACAAATTCAGATTTTGTGTTGATTGGCGCACCCGGAACGATTCGAACGTCCGACCCTCAGATTCGTAGTCTGATGCTCTATCCAGCTGAGCTACGGGTGCATTGACCTGGAGCTGACACTGCAGCATCCCCGGTGATGAGGCATGCATAGTCTGGATGAATGCCGAACGCAAGCGAAGCTTTGGCCTGAAACCAAAGAAAAGAGGCGCGACCATAAGGTCGCGCCTCTCAGAACACCAAACTTGTTGCGGCGCAGTTAACGCCTGCCGCCTTGCTTGCCACCAGCTGGCGTCTTTCCGGGCAACGGACCCACAACCGTCATCAGCACTTTGACGATCGGCTTCTTGCCCCAGATCTGATCGACGGCGGCGCGCACCGAGCGCTTAACCGCGTCACGCATCAGTTCGATGTCGCGGCGCTTGGCGGGTGGCACGCTTTTGAACGTGCCCTCGATGGCGTCGAGGCAGACGTCTTCCATGGCGTAACCATCATCGGTTTCGAACGGCACGCCGTCGATGGCGACATCCGGCTCGGCCAACAGCTGGCCTTTACCGTCGACCACAATCGACACGGCGACGAGGCCAACGAACGACAGTTTACGCCGCTCAGACACCGGACCGTCGATGCTTGGCACAATCAGCTTGCCGTCACGGTAGAGGCGGCCGGTCGGCACCTTGTCGATAACCGTTACCGGACCCGGTGCGAGCCGGATCATCTGGCCGCATTTCAGCACGGGCGCTTCTTTCACGCCGCACTCCAAGGCCAGCTTGGCGTTGGCGGCGAGATGGCGGCTCTCGCCGTGCATCGGGATGACGATCTCTGGCTTGATCCAGTCGAACATCTGCCGCAGCTCGTCGCGACGAGGATGGCCGGTAACGTGGACCAACGCATCGGCATCGGTCAACACCTCGACGCCCTGTTCAACCAGCGCGTTCTGCACCTTGCTGACGGCCTTCTCGTTGCCCGGAATGGTGCGCGACGAGAAGATCACCAGATCGCCTTTGGTCAGCGATACCGCCGGATGTTCGTCATCGGCAACACGAGCCAACGCGGCGCGGCTCTCGCCCTGGCTGCCGGTCAGCAACAGCAACACGTTGGCATTGTCGATGTAGCCGAACTGCTGCTGGTCGAGATATTTGAAGTCAGCCGGCAGGTAACCGGTTTCCATCGCCACCGCGATGACGCGGTGCATGGCGCGGCCAACCACGACGAGCTTGCGGCCCGTCGCTTCGGCAGCGTCCGCCACGGCACGGATGCGTGCCACGTTCGACGCGAACGTGGTGACCGCAACGCGCTTCTTTGCACCCTTGATGATCTTGATCAGCGACTGCGAGATCTCAACTTCAGACGGCGAACGGCCTTCGCGCATGGCGTTGGTGGAGTCGCACATCAGCGCTTTCACGCCTTCTAGGCCCAGCGCCTGCAGCTTCTTGTCGTCGCTCGGCTCACCGATCAGCGGGGTGCTGTCGAGCTTCCAGTCACCGGTGTGGAAGATCATGCCGTGCTCGGTGCGGATCGCCAAGCCTGAGGGCTCAGGGATCGAATGCGCCAAGGTCACCATTTCGATGTCAAACGGCCCGACCGTAAAGCGGCCACCAAGCGGCACGGTAGTGATCGGCAGTTTGATGCGAACGCCGTATTCCTGAGTCTTCGCCTTCAGCATGCCAGCCGTAAACGGCGTCGCATAGATCGGCACTTTCAAATCTGGCCACAGATCGATCACCGCGCCGATATGATCTTCGTGGGCATGGGTAATGACGATGCCAACGAGGTCCTTCAGGCACTCCTCGATGAACTCAAGGTCTGGCAGCACGATATCGACGCCGGGTTCAGCTTCACTCGGGAACGTCAGGCCGAGGTCGACCATCAGCCACTTGCGCTGCTTCTTCGGGCCGACGCCATACAAATAGACGTTCATGCCAATTTCGCCGAGGCCGCCTAAAGCGACAAAGACCAACTCGCTCGATTTAGAGTCATTGGATTTCTTTTTGTCCGGGGTACCCGGTTGATCAGTCATACTATTCTCACCTCTCCACGCCTGCGGCCCATGCCACACGCGACACTTCAGTCAAATGCTGTTTGATATCTTATGATACCGCGCGCTTGCGCTTTGGGTTGGCATCACGCGATGCCAGGCCAAAAGGCGAGCAGGCTAAAAACCGAGAGCTTCAATTATCTGTCCAATCAGGAAACACCAAGCGTGACATCACCAAATGAAAATCGCTGCCGCCCCGTGCTCGTTTCGAGCAACAGCGCGCCATCACCATCCAAACCGTGAAATGTACCGGACACCGGCCCAACGCCAGCATTGACAGTCAATTTCGTCCCGACAGGTGTGGCCCGTTCGGTCCAGGCCGGCCGACAAGTGGCAAATCCTGCTCCCTCCTGCCAGATCCCGAGCCAGCGGTCCATATGGTGTCGCACCGCACCCAGCATAAGTTCAGGATTTGTGTGAATATTGTGCACATTCAGGCTCGTCACGCTGCGGTCCAACCCTTCTGGACTACGAACGAGATTGAGGCCGATGCCGATCACAACGGTGAGCGCGCCGTGGCTACGCGTCGACTCGACCAGAATTCCGCCCGCCTTGGCGGGTCCGATGAGGATGTCGTTCGGCCATTTAAGTTGCAGGTGGCCTAATAACGCGTCGGAACTAAGGCTGCGGATGGCATCGATCACCGCCACGCCTGTCACCAGCGACAATTGCGCCGCAACCTCCGGCCCGCAGCCAAGTTGCAGCAGCAGGCTGGCATACAGGTTGCCGGTATGATCCGACTGCCACGGCCGACCCGACCGCCCCCGCCCACGCGTTTGCCGATCCGCCCGGATCCACAGCGGCGTCGCGGCACCCGCGAGGGCCTGCCGCATGGCTTCGGCGTTGGTGGAATCGGTTTCGGTGAGGTGGATGATGGTCATGTCAACTTGCCGGACTAACCGGCACGAGCAGAAATACCTTCTTGGCAAACTCAACCAGCAGTTCGGAATCCTGCATCATTTCAACACCGACTAGGCAGTCAGTTGGAGCATCGCCGCCTTTCGGGTCGATAGGCGTGTCGATAACTAAAACATCAACGTGCAACTGCTTGCCGTGCCACAGCAGCCTAATCTTGCTGGTATTGGCGGGAACTGATCGCCCATCCGCGACAATCACGCGATCACTGCGCGGTAGGATCTTCAGGCCGAGCTCAGTCGCTTTGGCGCGATGCCTGAGCAATTTGCTCGTGAAGCCGGTATCGACGACCGCCAGCAGACTGTCACCACTAACCAATTCAAGACGGAGCAGGAGGCGATTACGCTCATCAATTCGTCCGTCCATCAGTATCAAAAGTCCATGATTGGGTCACCAATGCGACGCCTATAGGAGCCAGCGACACCGTACAGTGCCTCAAACTGCTCAAAGACGTCCGTCGACCCAATGACATAGGGGCGCGTATCAGAGGGCCAGTTTTTCAGGATATGTTCAAGGCCACGTTCCAGCATTTCCAGCCTATCGAAGTAGGAAATTGCGATATATTTTCCCTTAGCACTGCGGATGAACTCCGCCTCGCGCTCGGCATACCAACGTTCGCAAGGACGCTGCAAATCCTCAATTTGCGCCATGCTTAAGGCGCAAGGATCCCAGATATTTCGAGAATCGACGGATTGTTGCTTTGTCCGGTCGATGACGTCATGTTCGCTCATTGTACACCTCCACCTATAGCCTAGGCGCAAGCGCTGCCGAGATCAACGCCCCGCATACGTGAACGACTTCGCCGCCGCAGCTGCCGCATCGACCAGGGGGCCGCCGACGAAGGGGAGTGAGAAGGCGAACAGGAAGATGCCAGCTGCCACCATGACCACCAGCGCTTTAGCGCGGACCGGCAGGAACGGCGCTTTAGCCTCATCGAAGAACATGATCTTGATGATGCGCAGGTAGTAGTAGGCGCCGACCACACTGGCCAACACGCCGATGATCGCCAGCGGCCAGAGTTTAGCGTTAACGGCGGCGAGGAACACGTACCACTTCGACCAGAACCCGGCGAGCGGCGGGATGCCAGCCAGCGAGAACATCAGCATCGCCAGCACGAACGCCATCGTCGGGTTGTGTTTCGACAGACCCGCCAGATCGTCGATGGTCTCGACGGCGTGCGCGTCCTTGAAGCCAGCCTTCGGGTCTGCAGGCCGCCGCATCGACAGGATGCAGGCGAACGCGCCGAGCGTCATGACGAGGTACACCGCCATGTAGATCATCACGCCCTGCGCGCCTTCCGCCGTGCCCGCCGCGAGGCCGACCAGCGCGAAACCGACGTTGGCGATGGAGGAATAGGCCATCAGCCGCTTGATGTTGCTTTGGCCGATGGCACCGAACGCGCCCAGCAGCATCGAGGCGATGGCCAGGAAGATGACGATCTGCTGCCACTGGAACGTCATGCCCGGGAACGCCCCGAACAACACGCGGGTGAACAGCGCCATCGCTGCAATTTTCGGTGCGGCTGCGAAGAACGCGGTAACCGGGGTCGGCGCGCCTTCATAGACGTCCGGCACCCACATATGGAACGGGACCGCCGAGATCTTGAACGCCATCCCGACCATCAGGAACACCAAGCCGAAGATCAGGCCGAGGTTGGTCGCCGATACGGTGCCCGCCTTGATCAGGTCAGCCATCACAGAGAAGTTCGTCGTGCCGGTGAAGCCGTAAATCAGCGACGCGCCGTACAGCAGCATGCCCGACGACAGCGCGCCGAGCACGAAGTACTTCAGGCCCGCTTCCGACGATTTGACGTCATCGCGGCGGAATGCGGCGACGACATACAGCGCCAAGCTCTGCAGCTCGAGGCCGAGATACAGCGAGATCAGATCGCCGGCGGAGATCATCATCATCATGCCGACGGTGGCGAGCAGCACCAGCACCGGATATTCGAACTTCATGTTCTTAGCGTCACGGAATTCGTCGAACGTCAATAGCAGTGCCACCGCCGACGCACCGAGCACCAGCAACTTCATGAACCGCCCGAACCCGTCGATGATGAACGGCGCGCCCTTCATGACGGCCGCGTTGGCCGCCAGATCACCCGCCACCGGCTGCCGCGCCACCAGGAACGCAGCCACGCCCAGCACGGCGATCGCCAGCCAGCCGACGACTTCACCGTTCTTGTCAGTCTCCGGCCGCATGACGCCGAGCATCAGCAGCGCCATCGCGCCAACCGCCACCACAATCTCCGGCAGCAAGGTCGAGTACAGTTCAACGTTCAACATCGTGTATGCCTTTAACTTGCCGTCAGTACATTGCACTGACGCCCCAACACAAAAGGTGTCATCCTCGGGCCGTCCCGAGGACCCAACCATCAGCGGGGAGCGGATAGTTCAAATGCCCAGCGCGCCCCGCATTCAATCTTGCCACCAACTCCAGCCCGACCATGGGCTACGGTCGCCTTTACCCGTCTGCCGAGACAATGACGTAACAAGCTTATCGGCATCATCTTCTTAGTTATTCCCCGTCATGTGTCATGCCGTTACCACAAAAGGTCGAGGGCGAAAGTGCAGACTGCAAAGGGAGGGGCCGCAACTGCGTCGGCATCCTTGAATGTCGCGGCTAGGGCGAAGCGGCTGCCAGTCAGCTCGTACACCTCAAGTGTGCGCTCGAGGGGGTCGACCAGCCAGCAATGACCCACGCCAGCCGTTGCATAGCGCGGCAACTTGTCGATGCGGTCTAGCCGGGCGGTCGACGGCGACAGCACCTCGCACACCCAATCCGGACGCGTTGCGAAGTACGCAGTATCAGGCAACTCGGGCAGCGTTTCCAACCGCCAGCCGCCGATGTCCGGCACCATCACGTCCTCGCCGAGATGCAACTCCGGCTCGTCATGGAACGTCCAGCCGCCCGGACCATCCTCGCCGAACTCGAACCGGCTCATCAATATCGCACCAAGCCGCGACGCTGCGCGGCTATGGCGCGGTGCCGGTCGCGGATGCGCGTGCAGCCGCCCGCCGACGATCTGCCCGACCATATTGGCCGGTAGCGCGATCACGTCATCATAGGTCGCCCGCTGGAACGGCGGGGCGTCACCACGAGTTTTGGCCAGCATGCTCATGCTCAGAGACTAACACATTTATTGCAGAAGTGCCGTGCTTGTCTTGATGGCGGCTTCGTAGTTGGCGACCAGCTTCTTGACCGACTGTGCCGTGACATCCAGCACCGGTGACGGGTAGATGCCGAAGAAGATCGTCAGGAACAGCAACGGACCGAGCACGGCGATTTCTCGCCAGTTCATGTCCTTGATATCCCGCAAGCTTGGCTTATCGAGCTCGCCGAAGATCATCCGCTTGTAGAGATACAGCGCATAGGCCGCCGACAGGATCACGCCGAAGGTCGCGAAGAATGCCACCCAGGTGTTGCGCCCGTACGCGCCCATCAACGTCAGGAATTCGCCGACGAAGCCGGAGGTGCCGGGCAGGCCGACGTTGGCCATCGTGAACACCATGAAGAACACGGCGTAGATCGGCATCCGGTTGACCAAGCCCCCGTAAGCCGCAATATCGCGCGTATGCATCCGGTCGTAGACGACGCCGACGCACAGGAACAACGCGGCGGACACCAAGCCGTGGCTCAGCATCTGGAAGATCGCGCCGTCAATGCCCTGTACGTTGAACGTGAAGATGCCCATCGTCACGAAGCCCATGTGCGCGACGGACGAATAGGCGATCAGCTTCTTGACGTCCTCTTGAGCGAGCGCCACCAGCGACGTGTAAATGATCGCGATCACCGACATGGCGAACACCAACGGTGCCAGCTGCTCACTCGCCAACGGGAACATCGGCAGCGAGAACCTAAGAAAACCGTAGCCGCCCATCTTCAGCAGGATCGCCGCGAGAATGACCGAACCGCCGGTTGGTGCCTCAACGT
Source organism: Hyphomicrobiaceae bacterium (assembly GCA_043718785.1). Taxonomy (GTDB): domain Bacteria; phylum Pseudomonadota; class Alphaproteobacteria; order Rhizobiales; family Hyphomicrobiaceae; genus JAYSVA01. The sequence goes on along the minus strand of JAYSVA010000414.1, from coordinate 4,769 downwards.
GCGCGTCCGGCAGCCACGTGTGCACCGGCCACATCGGCATCTTCACCGCGAACGAGGCGAAGAACGCCAGCCACAGCCACCATTGCATATTCGCCGAGAACTTCGTCGACGAATTCATCAACGTCGGAATGTCTGTCGTGCCGGTGACCGTGTACATCGCCATGATGGCGAGCAGCATCAGCACCGAGCCGAGCAGCGTGTAGAGGAAGAACTTGAAGCTGGCATACACCCGCCGTTTGCCGCCCCAGATGCCGATGATCAGGAACATCGGGATCAAGCCGGCTTCAAAGAACAGGTAGAACAGCACGATATCGAGGGCGCAGAACACGCCGATCATCAGCGTTTCCAGCACCAGGAACGCGATCATGTATTCCTTGACGCGCGTATCAACGCTGTCCCACGCCGCCAGAATGCACAGCGGCATCAGGAACGTGGTCAGGATGACGAACAGCATCGAAATGCCGTCAACGCCCATCTTGTACTTGATCGGGCCGAGCCAAGCCATTTCCTCGACAAACTGGAAGTTCGCCGTCGACTTGTCGAAGTTCCACCAGATCAAGGTCGACAGGCCGAACGTAATCAAGGTTGTATAGAACGCGATATGCCGGGCGTTGCCGTCCGCCGCCTTGTTTTGGAACGCGATAATCGCGGCCCCGACCAGCGGCAGGAACGTCACCAGCGACAGCAAGTGTCCGTTAGCAATACTCATCGGACAACGCCTCCCATGCCGCTCATGAACCAGGTGATGAAACCGGCGACGCCGATCAGCATCCAGAATGCATACGTGTAGACATAGCCGGTCTGCAGCTTGACCACCTTGTTGGTGACGCCGACGACGCCGGCCGCCGTGCCGTCAATGGTGCCGTCGATGATGGCGACATCGCCGCCCTTCCACAGCGCACGGCCGATCCACAACGATGGCCGCACGAACAGGAAATCGTACAGTTCGTCGAAGTACCACTTGTTCAGGAAGAACAGGTAGATCGGCTTGAACGCGCGCGCCGTCGCGGCGGGCAGCCACGGTGCCTTGATGTAGTAGATCCACGACAGGAACAGACCCGCCGCCATCGCCGTGAACGGCGCCCAGCCAACCCAACCGGGGATCTCGTGCATGGCGTGCATGATGTGGTTGTCTTTGCCCTCGAAAATCGACGCTCCCCAGAACGCTTTGTACGGGTCCGCTGCGCCCTTGGCGCCGACACCAATGAACAGTTTGGTGAACGCAAATCCGGCCAGCACCGCACCCGCCGCCAGTACGAACAGGGGGATCAGCATCACCAGCGGGCTTTCGTGCGGCTCATGCGCACCATGGCCGTGATCGTCTTTGGCGTGATGCGCATCTTTCGCGTGGGCATCCTTGGCATGACCAGCATCATGACCATGATCATCATGCTGCACCCAGCGCGGTGACTGGTGGAACGTCATGAAAATCAACCGCCACGAATAGAACGAGGTCATGAAGGCCGCCGCCACCAGCGTCCAGAACACATAGTTGTGCCAGGTGTGGGCCGCATACGCCGCTTCGATGATCGCGTCTTTCGAGTGGAACCCGGCAAAACCCGCGACGTGCGGAATGCCAACGCCGGTCAGCGCCAAGGTGCCTATGATCATCATCGCGTAGGTAATTTTGATCTTCGAAGCCAAGCCACCCATGTTGCGCATGTCCTGCTCGTGGTGCATCGCGTGGATGACCGAGCCAGCACCGAGGAACAACAGCGCCTTGAAGAAAGCGTGTGTGAACAGATGAAAGATACCCGCCGAATACGCACCGAGGCCGAGCGCCGCGAACATGTAGCCAAGCTGCGAGCACGTCGAATAGGCGATCACCCGCTTGATGTCGTTCTGCACCAAGCCAACGGTTGCCGCAAAGAACGCCGTCAGCGTGCCAACCGCCGTCACCACCATCAACGCGGTCGGCGCATATTCAAAGATCGGCGACAGCCGCGCCACCATGAACACACCAGCGGTGACCATCGTTGCCGCATGGATCAGCGCCGACACCGGCGTTGGGCCTTCCATCGCGTCCGGCAGCCAGGTGTGCAGCAGGAACTGCGCGCTTTTACCCATCGCGCCCATGAACAGCAGCAGCGCCAGCGTCGTGATGATGTCGACCTGATAGCCCAGGAACGGCATCGTCTTGCCAACCATTGACGGCACCGCTGCAAACAGCACGTCGAGCTGGATCGTCTTGAACACCGCGAACAAGCCAAAGATGCCGAGCGCAAAGCCGAAGTCACCAACGCGGTTGACGATGAACGCTTTCATCGCCGCCGCATTGGCCGACGGCTTCTTGTACCAGAACCCGATCAGCAGGTACGAGGCGAGACCAACGCCTTCCCAGCCGAAGAACATCTGCAACAGGTTGTCCGACGTCACTAGCATCAGCATCGCGAACGTGAACAGCGACAGATACGCAAAGAAGCGCGGCCGGTGCTCGTCCTCGGCCATGTAGCCGATCGAGTACACGTGCACCAAGCTCGACACCGTGTTGACCACAACCAGCATAACCGCCGTCAGCGTATCGATGCGCAGCACCCAGCCGACCTCAAGATCACCGGAGGTGATCCAGCGCGCCACCGCGACCTTCGCCGTCTCATGGTTGATGCCAACCTTGAAGAACACGATCCAGCTGAGGACAGCTGCGATCAGCATCAGCGCCGTGGTGATGATCTCCGATGGTCGCGGCCCGAGTACGCGGCCAAACAGGCCGACGATGAGTGCTCCGATGAGCGGCAGAAAGACAATTGCTGTATAGATCATGATAGGTAACGGGAGTTGGGAGTGGGGAGTAGGGAGTAGGTCATTCGGATGCGGCCTTTTCCTGAAGAGCCCGGATTAGAGCCCGCAAAAGCTTCCCCACCTGTTCGGATGAGTCGAGTATCTCGTCACTGGCGTTCTTGTCCATGAGATCGACGGTATTCGCCAGCAGCACGTGTGTTTCCAGCTCTTTAAGTGATCCCTGCGCGATCCGGAGGGAGTTGACATAAGCACCTGTCGTCTCGCGTCCATTGCCTTCGGCAATGGACGCCGGAACCGACGCGGCAGATCGTCGAATTTGGGAGGTCATGCCGTACATTTCAGAAGCAGGCAAGGCACGGGTTTTCAGGTAGCACAACGCTGCCAGTTCCATCGCTTTCTGCCACACAATCAGATCGCGATATGAGCGCACCTTGTCTGCCACTACCCCTACTCCCCACTCCCAATTCCCTACTCCCTCTCTATCAGCCCTTCATCATGTTGATGTCTTCGACGGCAATCGAGCCGCGATTGCGGAAGTAGACGACGACGATGGCGAGCCCGATGGCTGCCTCGCCCGCTGCCACCGTCAACACGAACAGCGCGAACACCTGGCCGACGAGGTCGTTCAGGAAGTATGAGAACGCGACGAAGTTGATGTTCACAGCCAGCAGCATCAGCTCAATCGACATCAGAATGACGATCACGTTCTTCCGATTAAGAAAGATGCCGAAAATCCCCAGCGTAAACAGCAGCGCCGCAACAGTCAGGTAATGGCCCAGTCCGATTGTCATGTCTCTAGCGTCCCATAAACCTGATCATGAAGCCGACCAGCGTTGTGACTGCTACCGCAGTCCCCATCGACATTTGCCACATCTGCCTCGTCATACTTTCCCGCCACGTATCCATCTTCAACTCAAGCGCCTTGATGTCATGCTTCAAACTGACTTCGAGCTCTTTGATGTCATGCTTCAAACCGACTTCGAGCTCTTTGATGTCTCGCCTGAGGCTCGTCTCAAGCTCCTTGATATCGCGCTTCAGCCCAACGTCTACATCCTTCAGGTCCCGCTTGGTCGCAAGGTCGGACTCGACGATCTCAGCCCAAATCTCCGCCTGGGCCTCCGCCTGCTTCTGGGTGAAGCCAGCGTCGACCATTCGTTTGGATACGGCGAGGGTGCTCAGTGGCATGGTCATGACTCCTGACGTTCACCAGCCGTCATCCCGGCGGAGGCCAGGACCGCCTCCTTGACTGGAGCCACGCGCGCCGGGATGACCGAGCCGCCGCTTGGCACCTTGACGATGTCCATCGCCGACTTCGGGCCACGGGCGTTTTGTTGGCCGATGTTCTGACGCCGGACGCCTTCCTTGTGCCGCAGCGTCAGCACAATGGCGCCGATCATCGCGACCAGCAGGATCAGGCCAGCGCCTTGAAAGAAGTAGATGTACTTGGTGTACAGCACCTGGCCGAGCGCTGCCGTGTTCGAGACCGCACCAGGGCCGGACTTGATCGGCACGCCGCCGACCGCCGCCGCTGCCATCGGCTTGAACGCCTGCGCGCCGAGCACCATGATCAGCTCGGCCACCAAAATGCCGCCGATCAGCGCGCCTAACGGGGCGTTTTTGATGAAACCGGCGCGCAGTTCGGCGAAGTCGACGTCGAGCATCATCACGACGAACAGGAACAGCACCGCCACCGCGCCGACGTAGACGACGATCAGCAGCATCGCCAGGAACTCGGCGCCCATCAGCACGAACAGACCCGCGGCGCTGAAGAAGGCCGTGATCAGGAACAGCACCGAGTGGACGGGGTTGCGCGCGAACACGACGGCGAGGCCCGCCGAAATGGTCGCGGTCGCCATGATGTAGAAGGCTATGGCCTGAATCGGGATCATCGGAAGGCCGCGTCCAGCTCGAGGTTCCTGGCGATCTCGCGCTCCCAGCGGTCGCCGTTATCCAGCAGCCGCTCCTTGTCGTAATAGAGCTCTTCGCGCGTCTCGGTGGCGTATTCGGTGTTAGGCCCCTCGACGATGGCG
>JAYSVA010000413.1:0-2883 GCA_043718785.1 Hyphomicrobiaceae bacterium | reverse complement strand
GTATTCCGCCGCGACCAGGCGAGATCTAACTATTGACACCGCGCACGTGGATAGACGGCGCAATACGCAATTGGGCTATTGCGCCCTACAGTTGGAATCTCCCCATGTGCCAGATGTGTCTAGATACCCCGGACGTCGTTCACGCCGCGCCGAACGAGATTGGCAGCAGCCCACCGACGTCGGCCGATCCGGCGCTGATTGCCGACGTCGCCATCGCCAACCACATCCTCGTGCACCACAAGGTACTGGACGCATTCGGCCACGTTAGCGCCCGTCACGACAAGCGGCCGGACCGCTTCCTGCTCGCCCGCAACATGGCACCGGGCCTTGTGACGCCCGCCGACATCATGGAGTTCGACCTCGACGGCGCGGCTGTCGATCCACGCGGCCGCAAAGTTTACCTGGAGCGCTTCATCCATGGCGAGATCTACCGCCTGCGGCCCGACGTGACCTCCATCGTGCACAGCCATTCCGCCTCCGTCGTGCCGTTTGGCGTGGTACCGAGCGTACCGCTGCGCGCGGTGTTCCATATGGCCGGTTTCATCGGCACGACGACGCCGATCTTTGAGATCCGCAACCATGCGGGCATGTCGAGCGACCTGCTGATCCGCAGCCAGGAGCTTGGCGTCGCGCTGGCCGAGGCGCTCGGGTCCGCACCGCTGATCCTGATGCGCGGCCATGGCTCCACCGTCGTCGGCCCGACCCTGAAGCTCGCCGTTTACCGGGCCGTATTCGCCGAGATCAACGCCCGCCTGCAGGCCGACGCCTTGAAGCTCGGCCCGGTCACCTACCTGACCGAGGGCGAAGGCCAATCCACCGCCACCACCAACGCCGGTCAAATCGACCGTGCCTGGGATCTGTGGAGGGCGGATGTGGCTGAGGCGGTAGGCTAAGCCAACGAACCCATCCGTTGACCCTTTGCCACAAGCAATAACCCATCGTCCCGCTTTCCCGGAATCCGTTTCGAGCGAAGCTCGATCCGGATATCCGGGATCTTCACCAATCAATGTGGGGCGAGATTTAGCCCCACGGCACCCGGTAAAGACCCCGGACATCAGAACAGCGCGAGCGCTGATCTGATTCCGGGGAGGCAGGAAACTTAAAGAGTCGTCGGATAGGCTCGATGGTATCAAGCCGTGCCTCGCCGCGCCAGCAGTCGATCCACGAATGCGGGCACGACTTGTGTGGCGGGGCCGTGGATGGCGGCGTGGAACAGGTCAGCGCCGTCGGATGGTTCGAGGTTGAGTTCCACCGTGTAGGCGCCGTGGCGGCGCGCTCCGGCAACGAACCCGGCAGCGGGGTAGACGTTGCCGCTGGTGCCGATGGAGATGAACAGATCGCATGCCGCCAGCGCTGCCTCGATCCGCTCCATCTGATACGGCATCTCGCCGAACCAGACGATATCCGGACGCATGCCGCCAGTTTTGCTGCAGTGACTGCAGCGGTCGGCGGTTGAGAGGTCGCCGCTGACCGGCGCGCGCGTGTCGCAGTGCTGGCAGAACGCTTGGCCCAATTCGCCATGCATGTGCAGCAGCCGCTTCGCGCCCGCCGCCTCGTGCAGGCCGTCGATGTTCTGTGTCACGATCAGCAGCTCGCCCTGCCATGCTGAGTCGAGCCGGGCCAGCGCCGTGTGCGCCAGGTTCGGCAGCACGCCCACGGCTGAGCGTCGCCGGGTGTTGTAGAACTCGTGCACGCGGGCGGGATTGCGGGCGAACGCCTCGGGCGTCGCCACGTCCTCGATCCGCACCGTCGACCAGATGCCGCCCTTATCACGAAACGTGGCGATGCCGGACTCCGCCGACAGGCCCGCGCCAGTAAGAATGACAATGCGCTGCACCGCTCCGACATCCAGCTGACGCGCCATGGCTGATCCCCTTCGTTTTGTGTGGCTGTCCCGAAATCGACCAAAGATCAAACCAAACTTTACCATGCTCAGTTGCCGGATCTTAACGCTAACCGTGATTTACTACGCCGATCCGCAGATCTGACAGGTGTGTCGGCGGTCGGTCGATTATTGGGCGTTGGCGTCACAGGATGGGGCTGTAGTATGAGCAAGAATTTAATGGCGTTGGGTGCGTTGGTTATCAGCGCCGTCGGCATGACAATGCCAGCCGCCGCATTTGATCGCAAGGCCGGCTGCAACAGCGCCGAATGCTACGAAAAAGTCCGCCAACCCGACGTTTACGGCACCGTGCAGCGCCCTGTCATGCTGGAACCGGGCCGCACCGAAACCGTGCATCAAGGGGCCGCGATCCAGATCCGCCCACAGCGCGTCGAGGTCGTGCCCGGCATGTGGCACGCCCAACGCAGCCCGGCGCTGTACGGCAGCTATCAGAAGCACGTGATGGTCAAACCGGCGCACGTCAGCACCAGCCACACCCGCGCCGTCTACAAGACCGTGCATGAGCAAGTTTCGACCGGTGGCCATGTCCGCTGGGAACGCGTGCGTGGTGCCGATGGCCGCGAACGCCTGTGCAAGGTCGTGACACCCGGCCGGATGATGTCGATGGCCCGTCGCGTCATGGTCAGCCCCGCCCACACCAGCCAGAATGTTGTGCCAGCGGTTTACCGCCCGGTCACTCGGTCATTCCTGGTGCAAGCCGCCAAGACGCGCCACACCTTCCAGCCGCCTGTGCACCAGTTCGTTGACAATGTGAACGTGATCCGCCCGGCCACCATCGAGACCTACCGCCACAATCCGGTTTACGGCACCGTCGGCGAAAAAGTGCTGGTCAAAAAGGGCGGTTACGCCTGGGAACCTGTGCGTCATTGATTGAGTTGCACCACTAGTGTCCGGCTAATTCTCGAACAAATTCAATTGCTTGCCTGTCGTTGGTTCTTCGGATGTGGGCTGAGCTTGCGACAAAGCCTGTAGAATGGGCA
>JAYSVA010000412.1:0-2886 GCA_043718785.1 Hyphomicrobiaceae bacterium | reverse complement strand
GCTGGGACGATATTCCGCCCACACAGTATGGCGGCCATAGCGGCAAGTTCGCAGGCCGCAGCGATCTCGGTCTCGTCACCATCCGCACCGATCAGGGCCTCGAGGGGCACGCGTTCCTCGGCTCCGCGATCAAGCCGGGTAGCAACGACGCCAACATCATCATCAAGACCATCAAGCCGATGTTGATGGGCGAAAACCCGCTCGACCGGGAACGGCACTTCCAAAAACTCTGGAGCCGTCTGCGCTCCAGCAACCAGTTCCGTGCCATCGGCGCTGTCGATGTGGCGCTGTGGGATCTCGCGGGTAAAATCGCTGACCTGCCGATCCACCAGCTGATGGGCAGCTTCCGCAGCAGTCTGCCCGCCTACGCCTCATCGGCGGTGCTCGGCGACATCGGGGCCTATGTCGAGGAAGCCCAATCGTTCAAGGCGCGGAACTGGGGCGCCTACAAAATCCACCCGCCGGGCCAGTGGCAGGCTGACATCAAGGTCTGCGAGGCCGTGCGCAAGGGCGTCGGCGATGACTACCGGTTGATGCTCGATTCAACGTGGTCCTACGATTACGTCGAGGCACTACGCGTCGGCCAGGCCATCGAACGGCTCGGCTACTACTGGTTCGAAGACCCGCTGCGCGAAGACGATCTGACCAACTACGTCAAGCTGCGCCAGAAGCTGTCGATCCCAATCATGGCCACCGAATACACGGCGGGCGGGCACACCTCGTATGCGCCGTGGCTCATCGCTCAGGCGACGGATTACTTACGCGGTGACGTCGCCGTCAAAGGCGGCCTGACCGCATGCCTGAAGACCGCGCACCTCGCCGAATGCTTCCACATGAACTACGAGATCCACCACGGCGGCAACTCGCTCAACAACGTCGCCAACCTGCACCTGTCGATGGCGATCCGCAACTGCGAGTACTTCGAGGTGCTACTGCCCGACGGCGCGCAAAAATACGGGCTCGTGCAGGATATCGAAGTTGACGCGAAGGGCTTGGTCCACGCCCCGACCAAACCCGGCCTCGGCGCCGCCATCGACTTCGACCTGATCAAACGCAAACAGGTCGTGGTGATGAGCTAGGGGCGGTCGTGCCATGATGCGGAGATTGACCTCACTCCGTTCAGTCAATTTCCGTCGGCAGCGATACTGTGGCCAAGATGTGTGAATCCCCTAGCCCCGCAAGGGGGGAGGATGCGCAAGAGCCGAAAGAGTTGTCGGATTGGCTCACTGGTATCGCTTAGCGCTCCATCCATGCGCGGCTGTTCGAGACCTGACCTTAGCGGCTGGCAATCGCGACGCCGGAGCCGATCATCATGACGCCGGTGGCTTGGTTGAGCCGCTTGATCGTCCGGGTCGAGGCGATCAGGCGACGCGCGCGTTCGATCATCAGTATGTAGCTGCTGTAGACCACGAACGACACGACGACGACGACCGACATCATCACGACGAAATCGCTGACTGAGGCTTTCGAAAGGTCGAGAAACGTCGGCAGCAGCGCGCCATAGAACAGGATCGGCTTGGGGTTGCCCAGCGTCACCATCAGGCCGAGCGCCACGTCTTTCCACAGCGCGCCCGAGCTCTGCGCCTGGAACTCAATCGGTTTGCTGGCCGCACGAAACGCCTGAACGCCAAGCCAAATCAGGTAGGCGGCACCGGCATATTTGACGACCGCGAACAGCGGCCCCATCGCCGTGGCGATGGCCGACAGGCCGATCATCGCCGCGCCAAGGAAGATCGCATCGCCCACCACCAGCCCCGCCGTCACCGCGAGGCCAGCAAGCAGCCCACCGCCCAATGCGCGTGACAGGATCGCCGCCAACCCCGGCCCCGGCGACACCGCCAGCAAGAAGAACGCGGCAGCAAATGCTGCTGTCATCTCAATGGTCACGGCACGCTCCGTTTGCTGATGGAGTTATGCTGCCGTCAGATGAATTGCGTTCCATTCGGCTCTACCCTCGCGTTTTTCGCCTCCTCCCCCTTGAGGGGGGAGGACAACGCTGGCTCGATTTTTGTTCTTCACAAAAATCGATTTGGCCAGCGTGAGGTGGGGGTGACTTCGGGCCGCTTGCACCACCGAGCCATCACCCCGGCCCTCTCCATAAATGGGGGAGGGAGGGAAAGGCTCGAGTGGACGGAGTACCGCACGCTCAGCTTACGACTTCTTCTCCAACGCCTCACGCAGGGCCATTAGCTTGGCGAATGGGCTATCGAGGACCGCCGCTTCCTTACTGCGCTTTGGCGGGGCGGATGAGTGCACTTGCATCGGCGTCCGGCTCTCTTCGCGGCGGCCACCACCGCCACCACTGCGCCCGCGATCACCACCACGGCCACCGTCTCTGGCCCCGTCACGTCCACCATCTCTGGCACCGTCTCTGCCACCGTCGCGACCACCACCGTCACGCTTCGGACCGCTCGGGCGTCCCCCGTCTCTGGCCCCGTCTCTGGCCCCGTCTCTGGCCCCACCACCGGCACCGTCCCGGGCGACATAGCCATCGCGGCGCGGACCACGGGCATCACGGCCCGGAGCGCTACCGTTCGCCTCAGCCGGAGCGCCGGTCTCGCGTGGCTTCATATCGCGCGGGATGTAGCCGGTGCGTGGCTCGCGGTTGCCGCGATTGCGCGGAGGTTTGGCACCTTCAGCTGGCGTACCATCGGCATTGGTGGCCGCAACCAGCGCCTCACCCACCGCGCCATTTACGGAGCCATTGACTGCCCCATTGGCCGGACGGTTCTCACCACGGCCGCCTCGGCCCCGCCCACGCGGACCACGCTCACGTTTCGGCACGTCGCCTTCATTCGCCGCACCCGCCTCGCGGCCCTCACGCTTTGGTCCGCGATAGGACTCGCGCCCGCGCTTGCGTGGCCGCCACACTTCCTCCATCCGCAC
>JAYSVA010000411.1:0-6322 GCA_043718785.1 Hyphomicrobiaceae bacterium | reverse complement strand
GATCGGCCTGGGTGCAGGGTGCAGCAACTGGGACGGGCGTTTGTGCAAGAACGGCTGATGACACGCCACTGAGCGACAGCAGCACGAAAACGCGGGCTAGTAGGGTGCGGGGCATGGCAACTCCAACGAATCGGTTGCCTAAGGGTAGCATGCACAACGCAACAGCGCGAAACGGCAGGCGATCATTGCAGTCGCCAACAGAAAAGGGAGCCGCATGGCTCCCTTTTCATTCTCAGGTTTACAATCCGCCGCTTAGTTGAGTTTTGGCGGAGCTGGGATCGATGGTGGCGCACCGAATGACGGCGGAGCGCCTGGAATGCCGCCAAATGGCGACAGGCCACCCGGCATGCCCGGCAAACCGCCAACGCCACCACCCAGGCCAGGAATGACGATCTCAACTTTCGACGGGTCAACCACAGGTGTGGTGGACTTGTAGTGCATGACCATGCGCGGGAAGGCGATGACGAGGCCGACCATGATGCACTGAATGATCACAAACGGCACGGCCCCCCAGTAGATCTCACCTGTGGTGACAGGTGCCGTCATGATGCCGGTCACTTTGTCTTTATATGGCTCCTTCGGCGCGACTGAGCGCAGGTAGAACAGCGCGAAGCCGAACGGTGGATGCATGAAGCTGGTCTGCATGTTGACGCCAAGGATGACGCCGAACCAGATCAGATCGATGCCGAGCTTTTCCGCAGCTGGTCCGAGCAGCGGAACGATGATGAACGCCAGCTCGAAGAAGTCGAGGAAGAAGGCGAGCAGGAACACCAGGATGTTGACGAAGATCAGGAAGCCGGTCTGGCCGCCCGGCAGCGATGTCAACAAATGTTCGACCCAGACGTGGCCGTTGACCCCGTAGAAGGTCAGCGAGAAGATGCGCGCGCCGACCAGAATGAACACCACGAACGCTGACAGCTTAGCGGTCGATTCAACCGCTGATTTCAGCAGTTCATAGTTGAAGCGCTTCGGGTTGCCATCGAGCCAGCGTTTGAACATTGCCAACAGCACCGCACCGGATGCACCCATCGCGCCGCCTTCGGTTGGCGTCGCAACGCCGATGAAGATGGTGCCAAGCACGAGGAAGATCAGGAACAGCGGCGGCACCATGACGAAGGTGACCTGCTGGGCTAGTTTCGACAGGAACCGGAAGCCGGTGAGCTTGTCGAGCGCCCAGTTCAGCACAGCCGCCGAGAACGCCACGACGATGCCAACCGCCATCACGAGCACAACGAAATCTGCGCCCTTGTAGCTCGAATTGGCCAGCGACTTGTAGCCGATCACTGCCGACAGCAGTGTGAGGGCAAGCAAGGAGGAGATGCCACGCTCATCGCGACCTGACAGACCGAATTCAACGCCCCACCAAATAATGCGGGCCAGAAGCAACGCGACGATCAATGCGAACAACTTGCTTGACCAATCACCAGCCATTGCGGCACCGACAGTCGGTGCCACTGCGAACGCCATGTAGGCGCTAACGGCCAAAATTGCCACTGCCGAGAGGCGTGCTAAGAAGCCAGCCTTGCCTTCATCCAGCTCCTTAAAGCCGATGTCTTCAACCGGCAGGCCCGGTACATATTCTGGCTTGAAGGTCGCGACGATGAAGATGTACGTGGCGTAGAGGGCCGACAGGACCAGGCCCGGAATGAACGCACCTTCGTACATGTCGCCAACCGACTTGCCGAGCTGGTCGGCCATGACGATCAACACCAGCGATGGCGGGATAATCTGCGCCAGCGTTCCGGAGGCCGCAATCACACCCGATGCAACGCGCCGATCGTAGCCGTAGCGCAACATGATCGGCAGCGAGATCAGGCCCATCGAAATCACCGAGGCGGCGACGACGCCCGTGGTGGCTGCGAGTAACGCACCGACGAATATCACGGCGTAAGCCAAGCCACCGCGGATGGTGCCGAACAGCTGGCCGATGGTGTCGAGCAGGTCTTCCGCCATGCCGGAACGCTCAAGGATCAACCCCATCAACGTAAAGAAGGGAATGGCGAGTAGGGTGTCGTTACTCATCACCCCGTAAATGCGTTCGGGCAGTGATTGCAGCAGCGGCCAAGCGAGCGTGATGGTACCGCCAGAAAACGGGGCCAGCTCAACGCCGATGACAAAGAAGAACAAGCCGCAGGCGGCGAGCGAGAAGGCGACAGGGTAACCGAGCAACAGGAACAAGACCAGTGCAACGAACATGATCGGCGCCATGTTCTGGGCGATAAAGGCGGCCATTAGGGAACTCTCCGGATCGGCGAAAGGAAGGGGAAGGGCGAGTGGGACGCGTCCGGCAGGGTCAGCTTTTGCCCTTGGCAGCAGCAGCTGCTGCCTGGGCTTGAGCGACCTTCTCGGCTTCCTCAGCCAGCGTTACCGCCAGGCGCTGCGCTTCAGCTTCCGCTGCGGCGTGATGGCCACCACCGCCGGAGGTGTCCTCCATATGCCCCTTCATAATCGCGATGCGTTTGATCAGTTCCGATATGCCCTGAAACAGCATCAATACAAATGCGAACAGTACGAACGCTTTAGCCGGATAAACCGGCAGACCGCCGGCGTTCGTCGACTGCTCATTCTGCATCAAGGAGCGCCAGAAAAACGGAGCCGCCGTGTAAATCATTACCAAGCACATCGGAATGATGAACAGCGAGTGGCCGATCACATCGATCCGGTCGCGCGTCTTTTTCTTCAGCAAGCTGCTGACCACGTCAATGCGGATGTGTTCGTTGGCGATCAGTGTCCAGGGGGCGCAAAACAGGAACACGGCGCCAAACAGGATCCACTGGACCTCAAGGAACGAGTTCGACGACCAGTCGAAGATCTTGCGCATGAGTGCGTTCAGCGTCGAGATCAACACGGCACCAAAGATAAACCAGGCAACGAACTGGCCAATCTTCGTGTTCACCGTATCGACGATCCGGCTGAAATTTAGCATACCCTTCATGGCGTTCTCCCACATCGCGGTCACCCGCACTTCTGCTTTGGCGGTTGGATCCGCGCAGCTAATTGACCATATCTAACCATGTGATCCTCCGGTCTACCAGCACTTTTCCACCCCAAAACTTTGACGTTTGGAGCGTTAGCGCTAATATCGACGCAGCCGTCGTCGATTTGACCAGAACTGCGGCGGTTCCGCTACAGTCGCCCCGAACATCAGTTGCGGCGACTTTGGTCGACCTTGACTCCAGTTTGGTTCGAGTGACTGTCTCGCGGTGAAACCCGGCGCTAGTGATGAGGCGTGTCCGGAGTTAATGTCCTGCGGGGGAAGTATGCGTCTTTTACTCAGCGTCAGTAGTGGAATTGACTGGACCAACCAAAAGTTGGGCCGGATCGCTGAGTGGCTGGTGCTACTGGCGTGCTTGATCAGCGCCCTCAATGCGACCGTGCGTTACATGTTCAGCTACAGCTCGAACGCCTTTCTCGAGGTGCAGTGGTACATGTTCGGAGCCATGGTCATGCTGGGCGCATCCTACACGCTCAAAATGAACGAGCATGTGCGGGTCGACATCTTGTATTCGTGGGTGACAAACAGAACACGCCTGCTGATCGATATCTTTGGGCTGATATTCTTTTTGCTACCGGTCACCATCTTTCTGGCCGCGCTGTGCTGGCCAATTTTTGCCGGAGCTTGGGTCAGCGGTGAGGTCTCGGCCAATGCTGGTGGCCTGATCCTGTGGCCGATCAAATTCATGCTGCCGTTCGGCTTTATGATGCTGACGCTGCAGGGTATTTCAGAGTTGATCAAACGGATCGCGGCGCTGCGCGGGCTCGTCGAAATCGACGTCAAATACGAAAAACCGCTGCAGTAGTCCTGACGGGCTCCAGCGACGTCTCAAACCCGCCAAACCGCCCACGCCTGTGTACGAGGTTGTCATGTTTCACTACGGCATCATGCCACCACTGATGTTTTTCAGCATGATTTGTTTCATGCTGATTGGTTTTCCAGTGGCGTTCTCACTCGCCGCCGTCGGATTGTTTTTCGGCATCATCGGCATTTTGACAAACCACTTCGACCCGGCATTTCTGCAGGCGCTGCCGTTCCGCTTCTTCGGCATCATCTCCAACGACTTGCTGCTCTCCATCCCGTTTTTCACCTTGATGGGGGCCATTCTCGAGCGTTGCGGACTGGCGGAAGATCTGCTGGAGGGGACGGGCCAGCTGTTCGGTTCAGTGCCCGGCGGATTGGCCTACGCCGTGATTATTGTCGGCGCTATTCTCGGGGCCATCACTGGCACAGTCGCGGCATCGGTGATTGCGATGGGGGTGATTTCCCTGCCGATCATGCAGCGCTATGGCTACGACATGAAGCTGGCGACGGGGGTCATTGCCGCGTCCGGTACGATTACCCAGTTGATTCCACCGTCACTCGTGCTGGTCGTGCTCGCCGATCAGCTCGGTCGCTCGGTTGGCGATATGTACCTCGGCGCTATCGGCCCCTCGATCCTGCAGGTCGCGATTTTCATCGGCTACATCGCCTTCGTTTCGATCGCTCAGCCCTACAAGATGCCGCCATTGCCACCGGAAGCCCGCACGCAGCACGGCTGGGCGCTGTGGAGCCGGGTGTTATGGGGCATGGTCCCATCGGTTGTGCTGATCTTTCTGGTGCTCGGTACCATCTTCATGGGCTTGGCCACGCCGACCGAAGCCGGTGCTATGGGCGCTGTTGGTGCCATCGTACTCGCGGCACTGCATCGCCGTTTGACATGGACCCTGCTGCGTCAAGGCATGGAATCGACCATGCGCATCTCGTCGATGGTCATCTTCATTCTGATTGGCTCGACCGTTTTCAGCTTGGTGTTCCAAGGCATGGACGGTTCGCGCTGGATCGAGCATCTGCTGGCGGGCCTGCCAGGTGGCGCGACGGGGTTCCTGATCTTCGTCAACATCTTCATCTTCTTCCTGGCGTTCTTCTTGGACTTCTTCGAGATCGCCTTCATCGTTATCCCGCTGCTCGTGCCGGTCGCGACCAAGCTTGGCATTGATCTGGTCTGGTTCGGCGTCCTGCTCTGCGTGAACATTCAAACGAGCTTCATGCATCCGCCGTTCGGCTTTGCACTGTTCTATCTGCGTGGCATTGCGCCGCCTGAAATCAAGAGTTCCGACATCTATCTCGGCGCGCTGCCGTGGGTGGCGATGCAGGTGTTCCTGGTGATCATCGTGATTTTCTGGCCGGAATCAGTCACGTACTGGTTAGAAGCGCCATTAAAGATCGACCCGAATTTGGAGATCAAAATTCCAGCACCAGCCATGGGCCTACCTGGCCTCCCCGGCATGAACCTGCCGCCGCCAAAGTTCTAAATGGGCGAGGTCAAAAATGGGTGGCGCGCACGGGATGCGGCCACCCATTTTGTTTGCGCGCAGCCAACATATGGCTGATCGATGACGGCATGACGCCACGTTGACCCGAATGGCCGCGTTCGTGCTACAGCACCCCGCAAGTTATCGAACGGAGCCCGCTATGGCCGCGCCTGACACATCTGCCGTTACTTCAGCTCAGGTTCTTGAGGCCCTGCGTCGCGTCAAAGGCCCGGATCTCGACAGCAACATTGTCGATCTCGGGCTGGTGTCGGATGTGCTGCTGAAAGATGGCCGTGCCTATTTCTCGATCACCATTGATCCAGCCCGCGCCACCGAGCTTGAGCCGCTGCGCCGTGCCGCTGAAACGGTGGTTGCTGCGCTGGAGGGCATCAAAGGCGTTACCGCCGTGCTGACCGCTGAAACATCAAAGGGCGCGCGAGCAGCCCCTCCGAGCGGCGCGAAAACACCGGAACATCCGCGCGTTGCGGCGGCCCGTGCCAAGGGCGCAACGGGCGATGGTGCAAAGGCTCCGGCAGCGATGCCGACACCACCCGCCCCCACCGCTAAGGGTGCCGCTGCTGTCACGGGCGTCAAACATCTGGTAGCGGTTGCGTCGGGTAAAGGCGGCGTCGGCAAGTCAACCACGGCTGTCAATTTAGCGCTCGGCTTCCAGGCGATGGGCCTGAAAGCCGGCATTCTCGATGCCGACATTTTCGGGCCATCACAGCCACGCTTGCTCGGCCTCACCGGCCGCCCACAGACCGTGCCCGGCACCAACACCTTGCAGCCGATGGAAGCGTTCGGCCTGCAGGTGATGTCGATGGGCTTTATGGTCGACGAAGGCACGCCGATCATTTTCCGCGGGCCGATGGTGCGCTCCGCCCTGATGCAGATGCTGCGCGATGTCGCCTGGGGCCACGCTGGTGCGCCGCTCGACGTGCTGGTCATCGACATGCCGCCCGGCACCGGCGACGTGCAGCTGACGATGGCGCAGGAAGTGCCGCTGTCGGGCGCGATCATCGTCTCGACGCCG
>JAYSVA010000042.1:0-4620 GCA_043718785.1 Hyphomicrobiaceae bacterium | reverse complement strand
GGCCAATAGTGAGCGTGGCTACAGCGCTTGGCTAGCGGGCTACAGCTAAACAAACAACGAACTGACTACCTGATGGGCGTTTTGAGGCTGATGCTTCGATGGGCACAGCAAACGGTGTTCGCGACGCTCGCTGCGCTTGAACTGTGTCTAATTCGATTAGCCACGCGACGGCCGCGAACATTCGGCATGTCGCTGGGGACTACAAGATTAACAGTTTGCAGAATTAGACAAGATCAACAGATAGGAAAATGCTGGCATAGCATGTACGCAAGGGACACACTGGTTCCGAAAAACACCGAATGTTGACCAAATTGATGGCGGGGCGCGTCGGTTGAGATAGAAGCGCTTATGGCATAAATCCGATAGGACTTTCGTGCCCGAAGCGATGAATGTCGGTCGAGTGGGGCGTTAATGAGTATTCTGCGTAGAACGGCAGCTGTTGCCTTGTGGCACGGCTTGACGCTTGCCCCAGTTGCGGCCACGGCCGGTGGTTTTGCCAATCCTTATCAATCCACAACTGTGATCGGGACGGCGTTTGCCGGGGCATCAGCGCGCTCGGACGATGCCAGCTTTTTCCTCTACAATCCGGCCACCATTTCCGGCCTGCAGGGGGCGCAGATTTCCGTCACCGCACTTGGCTTCGCCCCGAATGTCCAGATCGAGCCGTCGCGTGCCAACTCTCCTCTTGGCGCCAATGTGACCGGCGATGGCGGCAGCGGCAATATGATCTCCAACGCTTTGGCCGGCAGCATCGCGGCGGCTATTCCGGTCGGCAACGGTCTGACTCTAGGACTGGGCTTCTCGACGCCGTTCGCGACCGACGTGACGACCGCGCCGAATTGGGCAGGTCGCTATCACTTGCTGAAGTCCAAGATTGTTGGCCTTGATGGGACGGGCGCAGTGAGCTGGCAGGCGGCATCTTGGCTGGCGCTGGCGGCCGGTGTCCAAGTGCAGCGGATGGAGAATCGTCTGGAGAACTTGGCCGTGATCCCGGCTGGCAACGGCGCTTTCCTTGAGACCGCCGGATATCTGAAAACATCGGGTTGGGCTGCGGGGCCGGTTGCGGGGATCGTGCTGACGCCGATCACCGACACCCGGATCGGGATATCGTGGAAATCCGGCTTGAACCAGCGGATGCAAGGCACGGCGGGGGCGTACATGCCCGGTTTACCAGTACAGCAGGCGCGCTATGACCTCGCGCTGCCGTCCTCTCTCACGGTCGGCATCGAGCACCGGCAGTCCGCCGATTTGCGCCTGTTTGCAGAGGCGCAGTGGTCCGGCTGGAAGCGCTTCACCGGGTTCGATATCTCGTATGCGTCGGGGCAACCCAATGATCAGCGGCCGGTCCAATGGCAGGATACGTGGCTGGCGGCCGTCGGGATTGGCTACAGGATCGCGCCTGCGACGGAGCTCACGGCGGGTCTCAGCCATGAGACGGCCGCGTCCAAGCAAGGCAGCGGCACCACGGTCAGTCCTGATGCGGCCAAGCTCATGCTAGGAGCCGGGGTGATCCACGATGTATCGGGGCTCGGTCGGTTCTCGGTGAGCTTCGCGCATGTGGCCATGCAGGATGTGCCAGTGACGGCCAGCAATGCTGCCAGCGGTCAGCTTCAAGGCACGCTCAAGGGCCGGTTCGATATCCTCAGCGTGGGATACGCGTTCAAGTGGTAGGCCTGCATGAGCCATTCATAACTCATGCTGCGACGCAAAACTCATCTTCGAGTTGGAGCGCAAACTTCCCATAAAGGGCGAGTTCTCGGGCAATGGTGGCCTTAAACTGTTCGACCAGCGGGGCTACGTGCGTGACGCGTCCGCTCAAGTCGGACGTGATCAGCCCCTCGGCATTGGCTGCTGTCAGGACATTGCGGACCTGCGAAACCGAAATACTGTAATCCCGGGCGATGGCACTTGGTGCGGGGTAGGCGACACCCTGGAAATGGGCGTCAGTCAAAGCTGCGATGGTGAGGCAACCACCTCGCAACTGCATCAAACCGTGCAGCTGGGGCAAGTCGTCGGTTACGGTGAGACCAAGCTCCAGATAGCTGTGGCCGGCAGACGCCATGAACTGCGGCAGGAAGGTCACCTCGTTGATCATCCGGTTCGCATAGCGCTCTTCACCGACAAGGATGTCCAGGCAGGCGAGCGTCCGCGCCAGATGTCCGCGCATGTCGGCGAGCAACTTCGGCGATGGCACGAAAACCCTGGTCCGCAAGTCGCCCTCGACTTGTTGAACCCGCAGCACCCCGATCATGGTGCACACCGCCAGCACAGTGCGCAGCGCACGTCCGCCGCACTGCTGTCGGTCGGTGCAGATTTTGAGCAGGTTGGTGAACGTTGCGCCACGCTCAGCGGGCTGCCCGGAGCGGGCGAAGTGCAACAGCACCACATAGTAGATGATGTGGATGCCTAGAACCGTGCCGACCCGATTGAGCAGACCCAGGCTGCGCCGCCATGTCACGACATTGCCGACGTACAGAGCCGCCGCCCGATCAAATGACGGATGCTGGGTCAGTGCCTCGGCAAGCGCAGACAGTTGATCAGTTTTCGTCTGTCGCATGCTCCGTTCTCCTTGCTACCGCAGCTCCCAAAGGCATCCCAAATGAGACTGCGCAAACCAGGTTGCACTTCTGCGTACCGGCCTAACCTGCGGTTCACATTTGATCCACCTAAAATTGAGAGTTGGTGACGATTGGTTGCGATTTTGCGCGAAGGTTGCCTCGCAAACATCGACGAACCAACGCGATACAACGCCTTTTTTATCATTGCTGAAATCTCAGCCGACGCACCATGTTGCCATCCGTTATTCAGGCAGCGGATCGCAACAAATCAGCAACTATCATACCCAACGATGTGGAAATCGAGAGTAGGTTGCGATTTTGCGTCCATTTAATGTGGCGACTCAGATTTTATCCACAGTGTATTGGGCGTCGGTACGTTAGGTTGCGCTTTTGCGCTCAGGGGTAGTTGCGAGTCCACATAACAAAATATGTGGTGCGTTCCGTTTTTGAAAACCTGAAAGTTGAACGCTTTTGCGGACTGAATTGAATATCGTTCTGCGCTTTCGATTGGCCGCTAGTCTCGATTAATCAATCTGTAAAATTGGAGTCGAATACACCGTCGACGCAGAACTGCGCCAGCGGTTGATGCAGCACGTGCAATGGAAACTGAGCGTTTTTTCTTCTGAAACGGCGAACGCGAAACTGCGTCTATATCGCGACGCAATGGGGGGCTTATGTTAAAACGACTGAAACACACCGCGAAGGCGGTGGCATTTGGTGCCTTGGCGGTGCTGGGGTTAGCGACGCCAGCATCCGCACAGGTCTACCGCTGGCAGCTCAATACGACTTGGGACGACTCCGGAACGACAAGCGGGACCTTCGATTGGTCAGTCCCATCCACCAATTTTGTGGTTGCAGGTGCGGCACCATTTATAAACAGCACAGTGAGTTTCAATAATCATGGCAGCTTTTATGCTTCTAACACAATCAATCTGCTTGGTGCATCCCCAACCAGTTTTGACATTACGGCGTTCAATGTTGAACTGAAAGTCAATTTGGCGAGCGGAAGTTTTAACGTTCCCGCTTCCGCTACGTTGAACCTTGGCCAAACAACGTCTCATGATACTGATCAGTATAATCGTGGGATTCGAACAGCCACCTCCGGAACGGTCACCTATGTGTGTACCGTCGGTGATCCGGTTGTCAGCTCGGCCAGCGCCTCGAGTGGACCTGCAGCGGGGGGCACTAACGTCACTCTGACAGGAGTGAATTTTGCTGGCGCGACGTCGGTGACGATCGGCGGCACTCCGGCGACGAACGTCGTCGTCACGGCGACGGCAATTTCATATACGACACCGGCGCACGCAGCGGGTAACGCCAGTATCGTCATTGCGACGCCGTGCGCCACAAATGCGACAACTGCCGTGGGTGCGTTCACGTACTCGTCCGCTCAGGCGACGCTGACGGCGGTGGCGACTCCGGCCTCACTGACGTTTGGCTCTGGCATCACCAGCACGCTAAGCACGACTGGTGGCTCCGGCACGGGTCTGGTGGGTTATGCTCTGATCTCAGGTCCCTGCACGATCACGGGCACCACCCTTGCCAGCACAGGAGCGGGCACCTGCTCGCTGACGGCGACTAAAGCCGCCGACGCGAATTACACCGCGATCACGTCCGCAGCGATCTCTGTGACTGTTAACAAGGCAGCTCAGGCGGCCCTGACCGCAACAGCGACCCCGGCGAGCATCCTCTTCGGCGGCACGTCGGCGATTGCAGCAGCTGGCGGCTCGGGAACGGGCGCGCTCAGCTACGCAGTGACAGTAGGCGGGGCGTTCTGCTCGATCAGCGGCACGACGGTCACCGCCATCGGCGTCGGCACCTGTACGGTGACGGCAACGAAGGCAACTGACGCGGACTACAACGTTGCCACTGCAACGGTTGACGTGACAGTCGGCAAGGCAGCGCAGGCCGCGCTGACGGCAACAGCGACCCCGGCGAGCATCCTCTTCGGCGGCACGTCGTCGATTGCAGCAGCTGGCGGCACTGGCACCGGTGCGCTCAGCTACGCGGTGACCGCAGGCAATGCGTTCTGCTCGATCAGCGGCACGACAGTTACAGCCAT
>JAYSVA010000410.1:0-6324 GCA_043718785.1 Hyphomicrobiaceae bacterium | reverse complement strand
CGCGCGGCGATAGTTCGGCATACTGTACGATAGGCGGAGCAAGTGGTGCGGCGCAAGGCGCAAGAGGGCTTTTGCGCCCTACGGGTTTTCGTCACTTCAGCACATGGCCCTCAGTTCGCGATGTCACGATCCGCTGGGGATGCTCGAAGTTGAGGTGTTAGCGGACAGTCGTCAATAGCGACAATTCTTGTTCGAGCCAAGCTTCAAGTCCAGCTTGATTTGCTTGGTGCGGAGCAAGGCGCAAGGGAGCTTTTGCGCTGTCAACCTGACCCCCTAAGCCTTACGCGCAAAGATCGTCGAGGCCAGCAAACCTGCGCCGATAGCCGTCATCACGGTGAAGAGGCCGAAGAAGAAGGGGTGGTCGAAGGCGAAGGAGTGGAGGACTTGCTCTAGGCCTTCGCGCTCGAGTTTTAGGCGGGTGGTGTACTTGGAGAGGATCTGGCCGTTCTGCATCAGGTAGACGCGGGCTTCGAGCGCGCCCACCGGCACGTTCGATGGCAGGTCGATGGTGGCGCGGAACAGGCTGCGGCCGATGAAAACGACGCCGCCGCGCTTTTCGACATACAGGCCGTCCTTCTGTTTCACCCGGATCACCGAGGCGCGGAAATCGGATAGATCGGCGCTGGTCAGGCCGGTTTCCCAGCCACGGATCGGGTTCATGCGGACGTAGTCGAAGCCGATGTCGTTTTCGCGCAACATGATCGGGTCGCCCAGCTCGTCGAGCGGGCGGGTGCTGATGATGGCGTAGTAGCTCGGCACGCTTTCGTAGGTGATCGCCTGCTGGTTGATCCAGATGCCGGCGATGTTGGCTTTGCGGCGCACTGCCAGTTTGGTCGGCGTGCCCTCGACGACGATGACAACGTCATACATCCCTGACTCGGCACTGATTTGGCGGCTGTTGTCGACGGCGCCGAAGATTACGACTTCGGTGCCGTTGAAGCTGGAGGTGACGGCGACGCTGCGCATCGACACATCGGCCTGAATGGCTTCCTTGGCGTCGGTTGACGGGGCGACGATGTCCTTGGCGGCGGCCTTGGGCAGCGGTGCTGGTACTGTCGGGGTTGGCGGCGCAATGTTGCGTGATTTGCGGTTTTGTGCTTCCGCCGGGCTGGTGGCGGCCAGTGCCAGCAACAGCATGACACAGCAAAGCGGACGCCACCGACCAAGACTATGTGCGAGGCGTCCGGGCATCAGTTTTTCCCCGTGACGATGGAGAGCGTGTAGAGCTCGGTGGGCTGGACGACCAAGCCCCAGGCCATGCGTGCGCACACCAGCAGCACCAATGCCGCCAGGGCGAAGCGCAGTTGCGCGCCGTTCAGCTTCTGCCCGACGATGGCACCGAGTTGGGCACCGATGACGCCGCCGACCATCAGCAGCAGCGCCAAAATGATATCAACGGACTTGTTCTCGCTGGCATGCAGAATGGTGGTGGCGCTGGCGACGAAGACAATCTGGAACAGCGAGGTGCCGACGGCGACGTTGGTCGGCATGCGCAGCACGTAGATCATTGCCGGGACCAGGATGAAGCCGCCGCCGACGCCCATGATGCCGGACAGGAAGCCGACGAACACGCCGATGGCGAACGGCGGAATGGCGCTGATGTAAAGCTTCGACCGATGGAACCGCATTTTCAGCGGCATCCGGTGGACCCAGTAGTGGTGCTCGGAACTACGCTTTTTGGTCTCGCCCGCTTTGACTTTGCGGATCGCATTGACGCTTTCGATGAGCATCAGCACGCCGATGACGCCGAGAAACGTGACGTAGCAGACTGAGACAAAGAAATCGAACTGGCCGATGCGGTTCAGCCATTTCACCACCTGAACGCCGAGCAACGCGCCAAGAATGCCGCCGAGCAGCAGCACGGTGCCCATTTTCAGATCGACATTGTTGCGCCGCCATTGCGCCATCGCGCCGGAAACCGACGAGGCGACGACGGGGGCAGCGCCTGTGCCGACGGCAACCGTGGACGGGATGCCGAGGAAGATCAGTAGGGGGGTGGTCAGGAAGCCGCCGCCGACGCCGACCATGCCGGAGACAAAGCCGATGACCGAGCCCATGCTGAAGAACAGCAGCACGTTGGCCGACATTTCGGCGATGGGCAGGTAGAAGTGCATCCGGTGGTCCGCCAAATCTTGGACAGCGGCCCTTGCCCCAGTTAGCCTGGGCGGCCCTGTTCCGGTTCGCGTGACATCGCCAAAATACCAATGCCCCCGGTCCAGTGCTCTGGATCGGTGCACAATAGCAATTTTCGTCGCGATGAGCGTGAGCCCGAATGCACTCTGTTAGACCCTGCGAAGCCTTAGGGGGTCAATGCCAAAAAACGGATTTGTGCCGTAAATGCACACCTGGATGAGCAAAAGGTGGCGCGGCGGGTCTGGATGACCACACTTGGGTTGCCGGGTCATCGCGCTCAACAAAAAAGGCGGACCTGATGGGCCCGCCTTTTCGAATGGTTTGCTGGTCGTTGGTTTAGCTCGGCTTCTTCTCGACCGACTGCGGCGGTCGCTGCGGTGGCAGCTGTGGCTGCAGGTTCTGGCGGGCCTTCCAGGCTTCCCCGGCGGCGAGCGCATCATTGTTGGCACGATCCGTTGGCTTGGCTTGCCAAGTGGTGACCAGGCGTTCGGCGTCCAGGGCATCTTGCGGGCTCAGTGTCGCGCGAATGATATCGCGGCGCTTGCCAGCTTCCTTGTCGCCGCTGCGGGCAGCCAGTGAGAGCCAGACGAAGGCTTGCTTCGAGTCGCGGGGGACGCCGAGGCCAGTTTCGTACAGCACACCCAGGTTATACTGGCTGTCGGCCAAGCCGCGTTCGGCGGCACCGGTGAACCACTTGCTGGCAACAGCATAGTCGGTGGACTCGGCATCACGACCGGCGCTTAGCACGGCGAGGTTGTGCATGGCCTTGACGTTGCCTTGCTCAGCTGCGCGGGCGTACCAGATTTTGGCACGTGGCAGGTCGGCTTTGACGCCGATGCCACGCTCAAACAGGGTGCCGAGGCGGTATTGGGCAGGGGCAAAGCCTTTCTGGGCTGAACGCTGGTACCAGACGATGGCCTGGGTGAAGTCCTGGTTGATGCCGCGGCCTTCGGCAAGGCGTGCTGCGACTTCAAAGGCCGCTGACGGATCGCCCTTGGCGGCAGCAATTCGCAAGGACATCGGACCAGCAAACGCTGGTGGCAGCTCGGTCATTGTAGCAGCCGAGCCTGTCGGGTTTGCCAGTTCCATATCTGCTGACTTGGAGCCCGGCTGGGTAAGCGCCGCCGGGATTGCGTTCTGGGCTTGGTACTGGGCTTGCACCTGCAATTGAGCCTGCGCCTGGGTCTGTCCGGCCTTCGATGACAAAGCGGCCATCTGCTGTTGCTGGCGGGCCCGGAGAATGGCCTGCTCGTTCGGCAGTGAGTTAGTCTGCACGACGCTGATGCCAAACGGCACGCCTTGGCCGTTGAGGACCTGCTGGCTGCCAGCGCTGCGAACGACGGGACCTTCCTGGATTTGGCCTTCAACGGTCTGGCCGTTCAAAGCCTGGCCGTCAGTGGCCTCGTTCTGGCCATCCTGCAGGATCAGCTGGGCGTCTTGACGAAGACCAGCAAAGGCCGTCTCTTCGCCCGTATCACTTAGCTTATCGACGCCTGCACGACCTGGTAGTTTGCCGACTTCAACTTTGTCACTCGGCGGCTCGCTGCCATTTGACCGGACCTGCTGGTCGACGATCGGGCCAGTGGCACGCTGGCTGATCACCGGGCCCTGGTTTTTATAGACCGTCACTGTCGCGGCCAGCAGGCCGACGGCAACAAGGCCGGTTACGGCTGCAACCATCAGAGTTGGGCGGAATTTGCTGCCTTCTTTCTCGCCGGTTTCCCGTGCAGCGCCAAACCGAGACGTCGCGCCATCATCGTTGTCGTCGTCAGCGATGTTCAGTGTCGGCGTGGCGCTGGCACCTTGACGGGCGGCACGGCGTGCACCGGCAATGAAGTCTTCACGCTTGGCCGGGCCGCCTGTTCCACCAGCTGGGTCGATGGCTGGCACTTTGGCTGGCGAGAACGGCTTGGGTCCTTTCGGTTCTGGTTCTACTTCAGCGGCGGCTGCGGCTTGTTGGGCTTGCTGCAGGCCACGACGGGTTGCGGCAACTGTGGCTGCGGCGCTGGAGGGAACGGCGGCAGTGGCGGCAACGTTGGCAATTGCTGCCGTCATCGCCGTGATGGCGGCATTGGTTGGCGGCTGGCGTTCACTGGCGATGTTGTGCGGCATAGCGGCCGCTGGCATCGGCTGCGGGGCTTGCGCCGGCTGTGGGGTTGGTGCCGTGCTGAACGCTAGTTTTGGCGTCGCGCCTTGGCCGTTCTCCAGCGCATCCATCCGGTCCAGCACGCGGATCATCGCCTGCTGCATCGTGTCCAGCATGCTGGCGGTATGCTCTTCGCCCTGGCGTTGATCATCAACGAAGGTCTGGATCAGACCACGCAGATCGTCGAAGCCGGACATATCGACTTTCGCAGCCTGTGGCATGCGCGTGGCGATGCGGTCGGCAACAGCGGTGGCGACGTTCTCAATGTCGGTCGGCGACGGACCGGCCTGGCTCATCAGCTCGCCGAGGCGCTCGTCGGACACGCGGCTCATCAGCTCCGTCAGGTTGCCCTCGATCTGCTCAAGGCGGCCGAGCTGGCTGCGGGCCTGTTCGAACTGTGTCACGAGGTCGCCAATGTGGGTTTCCACCTGCCTTAGGCCATTGGGGTCGGAGCGGGTGGCCATGTCATCGAGAGCGTCGCCAAGGCGCTGCTCGAACTGGTCGAAGCGCTGATCGAGCGAAACCAGCGAGTTGTCCTGGCGCATATCGTCGAGCGAGTTCTGGACCTTCTCGGCCAAATCGGTGAACTTAGCTTCCAGCCAGTCATGCTCGGCCGCCTGATCAGCGGCGGCCTTATCGGCATCGACGCCGGGCTGCACAAACGACTGCATCTGGCTCGAAACCTGGTCGGTGACGTGCTTGGTGATGTCGGCAAAGCGGCCTTCCAGCCACTGGCGTTCCGCATCCAGATTGGCGCGGGCGCTGGCGGTGTCGGCACCAACGGCCTGCAGCTGCTCGACGCGCGTGGTGATGTCGGCAAAGCGGTCTTCCAGCCAATCGCGTTCCGCATCGGCTTTGGCTTGTTCCGCAACGGGATCGGCCGTTTTTAGGGCCTCGACGCGCTTGGTCAGATCAGCGAACCGCTCTTCAATCCACTGCCGCTCAGCTTCGAGGCCGACGCGCAGTTGCTCCGACACGGCATCGGCCGAGGCATCGGTTGTGCCACTGACGAGGTTGCTGGCCGTTGCTTCGCTGGTGATGGTTTGCATTTTGGTGGTCAGTTCAGCGAAGCGCTGTTCCAGCCATTTGCGCTCAGTATCCATGCTGGTGCGCGCGGTCGCCACTTGAGCGGCGCTGGTCTGGATCGATTGCACGCGGTTCATCAGCTCAGCAAAACGGGCGTCCAGCCAGCTGCGCTCTTCGGCCAAGCTTGCACGTGCTTTGACCTGATCGACGCCGGCGGCCTGCAGCATGTCAACGCGTGAGGCGATGTCGGCGAAACGGGCTTCGAGCCAGCGGCGTTCGTCTTCACGGGCGGCTTTGTCGTTTGCTGCTGATTGTTCTGCGGCGTGGTCGGTCACAGCTTTGGTCTCGGACGTAGCGGCGGGGGCGTGGACAGCAGCAACCGGTACGGTCGGATGATAAATTTCGGTCAGTGCAGCGGCTGATTCAGCGTCCCAAGGGTTGTCAACTTCAACTGCGGCGGCTGGTTCGGCAGTACGCTTGGCTGCAGGCGGAACGGCGACAGCGGGTGCGGAGCGTGCGGCCATTTGCAAGTTCAACATGTGGGTGGCGAACGGCTTCGGCTCGGACTTGTTGGTGCTGACAGGTGCCGACGTGTGGCTCTCGGAATTGGCAATAGCGGTCATCGCCAGCGACGACGTCGACGCCAAGGCTGAAAGCGCCACGCTGGCAGCGAATGGTGACGGGGCCGGAACGTCCACTGGTGCAGCAGCTGCAGCCGAGATTGGCGAGTCCATGACCACAGGTGCAGCGACGGTTGGGGCGACCGGCTCGCTGGCCGCTGCGGTCACTTCTGGGGCTTCGACGTCGGCGACGACTGGCGTGATCGGTGTGGCCGTGCGCGGGCGGACGATTTCCTGGGCGCTGGCTGGCACGAACCCATCATGCGTCAAGCTATAGCCAGATGTTTCGACGGTGGGGCCTGAGCCATCGTTGCCGCTGGTGCGGCTATATTTGCGGTCGCGGCCCGCTTCAGCGATGCGGTCTGCCAATAGGGCAACGCCATCTTCGATGCGCTGGAA
>JAYSVA010000409.1:0-2904 GCA_043718785.1 Hyphomicrobiaceae bacterium | reverse complement strand
TGGGCGAAATCATGCTGGTGGCGATTGCTGGCAACAGCGTCTCGCCGATGGACGTTCGCGAGATCGCCGATTACGTGGTGCGCCCGCAGTTGTTGACTATCCCCGGCGTCTCTCAGGTGATCCCGATTGGCGGGGAAGTGCGGCAGTACCGGATCACGCCGAACCTCGTGGCGATGCAGTCGCTCGATGTTACACCAGAGCAGCTGGAGGCGGCAATCCGGCGGTTCGGGTCCAATACCGGCGGTGGTTTCGTTGATCAGAACACGCGCGAATTCCTCATTCGCAACATCGGCACCACGACACGGCTTGAGGACTTGCGCAATGTGGTTGTGACCACGCGCCAATCGCAGCCGATTGTCCTGCGGCAGGTCGCGGAGATTGATTTTGCCGCCCGGGTTAAGCGTGGTGACGCCGGCTTCATGGGTGCGCCGGCAGTGATCATTTCGGTGCAGAAGCAGCCGGGGGCGGATACGGTTCGGCTGACCCAGTTGATCGAGGCCGCATTGGCGGACGTGCAGAAATCGCTGCCAAAGGGCGTCACTGCCACGAACATCCAGTTCCGTCAGGCAACGTTCATCGAGACCTCGATCCGCAACGTTAAACGCGTGTTGGTCGAGGCGGCGATGGTGGTCGCCGTAGTGTTGATGCTATTCCTGATGAACTGGCGGGCAACGGTGATCTCGCTCACCGCGATTCCGATATCGATCCTGGTGACGGCGATTGTTTTTTATGCACTCGGTTTGACCATCAACACGATGACGCTGGGCGGCCTCGCTATTGCCATCGGCGAACTCGTCGACGATGCCGTCGTTGATGTCGAGAATATCCTGCGGCGATTGAAGGAAAACCGCGCCTTAGCGACACCCCGCGCTACGCTTGCAGTCATTGCGGCTGCGTCACAGGAAGTCCGGTCGGGCATCGTCTATGCAACCATGATCATCATCCTGGTGTTCGTGCCATTGTTCGCGCTGTCGGGCATTGAGGGCAAGCTGTTTGCCCCGCTCGGGCTCGCCTATATCGTCTCGATCCTGGCAAGCCTCGTGGTCTCGATCACTGTGACACCCGTGCTCGCTTATTATCTGCTGGCAAACTCAATTGAGCACAGTGGTGATAGCCGGATCGTGCAGTGGCTGAAGCGTGGCTATGCCCGCGCCTTATCGTGGGCTTTTAATCACGGTCGCAAGCTGATCGGTGCAACGGTTCTGGCGGTGCTCATGGCGGGGTGGGCGGTGACGCTACTGCCTCGCGCGTTCTTGCCGCCGTTCAATGAGGGCACGCTCACGATCAGCACACTGTTTCAACCGGGCATTTCGCTTGATGAATCAAATCGGTTGGGGCTGATCGCCGAGCGCTTGATCCGTGAAGTTCCCGAGGTTGTGTCGGTCGGGCGACGGACCGGGCGGGCCGAACTCGATGAGCATGCGGAAGGGGTGCACTCCAGCGAAATCGACGTTGATTTGAAACCGTCATCGCGCCGCAAAGTTGATGTGCTAACGGATCTACGAAGTCGGCTTTCGGTGCTGCCGATGTCGGTCAATCTCGGACAGCCTATTTCGCATCGCCTCGATCATCTGCTGTCGGGTGTGCGGGCCGAAATCGCACTCAAGGTCTACGGCGACGACCTCGACACATTGCGGTCGCTGGCTGAGCAGCTCCGCGAGCAACTGTCGAGTGTTGGCGGGTTGGTGGATCTGCAAGTTGAGAAGCAGGTACGGATCCCGCAGCTGCGGGTGGCGGTCAACTTCGAGCGCATCGCGCTGTATGGCATCACGCCATCGGCGATCACCGAGGCACTAGAAGGGCTGTCGAACGGCCGCGTTGTCTCGCAAATCCTGCAAGGCAACAAACGCTTCGATGTCGTGGTGCGCCTGAAGGATTCCGACCGCACTACTGAGGGCTTGACGCGGCTGTTGATCTCCACCCCCGTTGGCCACGTCCCGCTCAGTTTGGTCGCGACCGTGACGGAGGAAGACGGTCCGAACCAGATCTTGCGGGAGAATGCGGCGCGACGGATCGTCGTGCTGGCCAATAGCGATGGCCGAAGCGATATGGCCCGCATCGTCGCCGACATCCGCAAAGTAATCACCGCAGCGGCGTTGCCAGTTGGGTATCGTGCCAGTTTAGAAGGCACGTTCCAAGCGCAGGAGGAGGCAACGCTGGTGATCGGTGGTCTCAGCCTCGTCTCGCTGGCATTGATCTTTGTTGTGCTGTTCACGCGCTACCAGTCGGGCATATTGGCACTGATTATCATGGCCAATATCCCGTTGGCGTTGATCGGTAGTGTCATTGCGCTGACGATTGCCGGTCAGCCGCTGTCCGTCGCCAGCATGATCGGGTTCATCACGCTGACGGGAATTGCTGCGCGGAACGGCATTCTCAAGATCAGCCACTACATCAATCTGGTGCTATCAGAAGGCGACCAGTTCGGGCGCAAAATGATCGTGCGAGGCAGCTTAGAGCGGCTAACGCCCGTGTTGATGACGGCATTGGCGGCGGGCCTTGCTCTCACGCCGTTGCTGCTGGGCGCCGACCAACCCGGTTCAGAAATCCTTCATCCAGTTGCTGTCACGATCTTTGGTGGGTTGATCAGCTCGACTTTGCTGGATGCCTTCCTGACACCGGTCTTGTTTCTAAAATTCGGCGCACAACCCCTGGAAAATCTGCGCGTCGGACAATCCCAATCACTCACACCAGCCGAAGCCTACTGAGCCCAATACGGAGCGTTCCATGCGCCTAACGACCATCGCACTCGCTGTTTCTCTGCTCACGCTGCCGTTCTCGGCACACGCCCATGACGTCGTCAAAGGTCCGAACGGTGGACAAGTCATCGACGATGGCGGCAGCCATATCGAGTTCACCACGAAAGATGACGCGATCGTCATCTTCCTCAGCGACAACGCCGAT
>JAYSVA010000408.1:0-2907 GCA_043718785.1 Hyphomicrobiaceae bacterium | reverse complement strand
GCTTCGGCCATGCGGTCCTCCTCGCGAATCGAAAGGACCTGCATAGATTCAGCATTCTCCCCGCCTGTCACCTACAGATTCATGCAATCGCCCTGCATCTCAGGATGAGTGTGATTGCACCCTGAACTCTATCGAAGTAAACACAGTCGCTGAAATCGATCAAACTTCTGCAAAAATTTTCGGACACTATTTGGGCGTTCCTGTGCAACGCTTGATTAGGCCATTGAAAACGCCTGTCATTTTGATTGCGTCGGCGCCGCGAGGAAAAGAAGGTGATAGCAAGTACTTCGGTTTCCGTTGTGAGATAGTGGGTCAAGATCAGTAAAGGCCAGACGGCCAATGATCACTAGCTAGACGGGAGCATAGCAGGACCAAACTGAAAGACGAGAGTTCACCGAAGCCACCGCGCTGCCAGCTGATGGGCAGTAGCGAGGTCAAGGGAACCGCACGCAGAAAAACCGGCGCAGCGAGGCACCGACGGGAGAGCCGTGTAAACATGGTTAACGTTGTTGCACGCCCCCGCAACCATAATTACAGTACTGATCTTTGTTCGTCGTAATTTTTGAGCTTCCTGCAATGATTTCAATCGGTTGCGGTCCATCATCGTCGCTGGCCTGGACCGTCACGCGCTGGATGAAATTGCGCACCAGCGTCGTCGCTTCCTCAACATCACCTTCTGGCGTGCCGAGACGCAGGTTCTTGACCAGCTTGCGATAGCTGGCAGCGCCATCGCCCGTTGGGATGACTAGTGCGTCATCCGGCCGTATGTTCTTCTGTGCCATCAGGTCGCGCCTCTCGCCCGACAGTTGATTGAGACGCGGACCGGCGATGGCTGGATCGGCGTGGCCATCTTCGACCATGCGCAGCAGGCGCTCGCTCTTCTTTTGGTTGTCGGCAAGGTCGGCATCGATCTTCGCCCGGCTGTTTCCCACGTCTGCCTGTGCGCGTGCGAAACCTTCCCGGTAAGCGCTCACCGCCGCGTCGTACCTCGCGTCGGTGAACAGGTTCGTTTCCATGGCCGACAGCACGCGATATTCGAGATCAGCCAACTTGATGAGCCGGCTGTCCATGCAGGTGCCGCTGTTGGTGCGCGCTGAACAGCGCATGTAATCCTGTGTCGCGATGTTGTACTTGGCGCCGCAGCAGCCGCAATACACCAGCCCCGACAGCAGGCGCTTGGGTCCGCGCTGTTTGTGGATCTGCGGGCCGCCGCGTGACTCGCACACGCGTTGCGCCCTTTGCCAAACATCTTCGTCGACGATCCGCATGTCGGCAACGTCCTGGCGCTGCCATTCGCTTTCCGGATTGATACGCGACACGCGTTTGCCGGTCGTCGGATCTTTCCTGAAATGCTGTCGGTTGTAGACGATGGTGCCCTTGTACAGCTCGTTTGTCAGCATGCCGTTGCGCCGCTGCGGCGATCCGAGCAGCGCGGAAAGATTCCATTTGCCGCCGCTCGGTCCCGGCTCGCCTTCCAAGTTCAACGCGCGGACGATGGCCATCGTGCCCTTGCCGCTGGTGTATTCGCTGTAGATGCGGCGAATGATGGCTGCTTCCTTGGCGTTGATGATGCGGCGGCCGCGATCATCGATCGATGGAACACAATCGTAGCCGTAGCTGCGGCCGCCAGGGATACGACCAGCTTTGACGCGACCCATCTGGCCGCGCCGTGTCTTCTGCGCGAGATCTTTGAGGAACATCGCAGACATCGTGCCCTTCAGCCCGACGTGCATCTCATTCACAACCCCGTCGGCCAGCGTTTCGATGCGCACGCCGAGGAAATCCAGCCGCTGATAAAGGGCCGCGATGTCGGCCTGATTGCGCGACAGCCGGTCGAGGCTTTCGGTGACAACCACCTGCACCCGCCCGCCCGCCGCATCAGTCATCAGCCGTTGCAGGCCAGGGCGGCTGATGATCGACGCACCGGAAATGGCGGCATCCTCGTAGATGGCGATCTGCTTCAAGCCCCGACCATCGGCGTACCGGCGCGCCATCGCCACCTGATCGGTGATCGAGCGCATGTCCTGCAACTCGCTCGAAAATCGCGCATAGATTGCGGTACGCATGGGGTTACTCCGTCACGTTCGCGGGTGCGGCTGCACCAGTTGCGTCAACTTCGTCCTGCTCATCCTGCACATCGGCCCGTGGCTTCGACCTTGCCCGATCTTTCTGTATCCGCGCAAGATCGCGTCGCGCCGCCAACCGGCCAAGCGCACGCGCCAGATTGAGCCACTCCTCCTCCTTGATATTCTCCAGGCGGCCACCTTCCGCATTCCATTCAATGACGACGTCTGTACCGTTCTGCGCGTTCGTTTTCATGGCACCCATCCGTGACAACACGGACAGGGTTTGCGGTCGCGCAAAACAGAGCAGAAGAAATCAGCTTTGTATCAAGCTGCTAGCAGGTAGTTCACAGGTTTTGCGTGAACCTGCCACGGCGTAGCGGCAACGAAGAACAGTGTTGCGTCAGCGCAACCCTTATCTCGGTAAACGCTTACTGTTATCGTCATTGTATTGATCGGCGGTGCGGCGGGCGAGAATAGCAAAGCCGATGAGCGATACGGCAGTGAAGGCGGCGCCGGCAAGGAACGTCGCTTTCGGCCCAACCCAATCCCACAGCGCACCGGCAATGACGCTGGCGGCGAGCAAGGCCAGCCCAGTCAGCAGATTGTACATCCCGAACGCAGTGCCACGCAGTTCGGAAGGTGCCTTATCTGCGATCATCGTCGTAAGCAGCCCTTGCGTGAAGCCCATGTGCAGCCCCCACAGCGCCACACCGATCATCACGCCGACGACACCGGTCGACAGCGCCAGGACGAGGTCGGCGATGACGAGAAACGAAAGGCCGACAACGAGAACTCGAATTCGGCTACCGTTGTCAGACAGAACGCCAGCTGGATAGGCAGC
>JAYSVA010000407.1:0-6348 GCA_043718785.1 Hyphomicrobiaceae bacterium | reverse complement strand
CCCCATCATTGCCCCCGTGTCCCCGGCAGCGCCTTCGCCAGCGCCGGATCCATCCACCAGACCTGCTGGAACGATGTCGCCTGCGATGGCAGCTTGGCCGGCCGCCCGAACATGTTCCAGGTCGCAATCCGGTCGTTCGGTGAATGCCACTGCGGCACGACGTAGTGGTTCCACAGCAGCACTCGATCGAGCGCTTTAGTGGCGGCGACGAGTTCTGCCCGGCTGGCGGCGAACACGATCTTCTCGATCAGTTTATCGATGCCCGGATTTTTGATCCCTGCGAGGTTCTGGCTGCCCTGCTTATCGGCAAACTCCGTGCCCCAATAGTCGCGCTGTTCGTTGCCCGGCGAAATCGACTGCGCCACCGTGTGCACGACGATGTCGAAATCGAATGAGCGTTCACGGCTGGTAAACTGCGAGCTGTCAACAATGCGGATCGATGATTTAACACCGAGCTTATCCAGATTAGCTTTCAGCGGCAGCAGCACGCGCTCGAAATCCGGCTGCGAAATCAGAAACTCGGCAGTCAGCGGCTCGCCCTTGGCATTGGCCAGCGCGCCACCCTTCTGCGTGTAACCGGCCGCTGCCAGCAACTTCGCCGCTTCGCCAAGGTTTTTGCGTGCGTCCTCCGGCGAGTTGTTGACCGGGTTCTTCCATTCCGTCGTAAACACCTGCGGCGGCACCAGTTTCTCGATCTCTTTCAGGATCTCCAATTCGCGCCCTTGCGGCAGCCCGGTCGCCTGCAGCTCCGAGTTACCGAAATAGCTATTGGTCCGCACGTACTGGTCGAAGAACAGGTTCTTGTTCGCAAACTCAAAATCGAACGCATAGTTGAACGCTTGGCGCACGCGCGGGTCCTGGAACTGCTTGCGGCGCAAGTTGAACACTAACCCCTGCATCGGCGCGACCGTTTTCAGGGCGATCTTGTCTTGTTTGACGAGACCCTGTTTGACCGCATCAAAATCGTAGCCGGTGGCCCAGAACTTGGCGCTGTTTTCCCGCCAGAAATCGATCTGGCCGGACTTGAAGGCTTCGAAACCCGGCACACGGTCACGGAAATAGGTGTAGCGCAGCTCGCCAAAGTTCCACATGCCCTTGGAGACCGGCAAATCCTTCGCCCACCAGTCGGCGACCCGCTCATACGTGATGCCACGCCCGGCATCGACAGACTTGACCTTGTAGGGGCCAGAGCCGAGTGGCACGTCGAGGCTAGATGCCGCCAGATCACGCGGTTGGCCATTGGTCCCATTCGCGGTCCAGTAATGTTTCGGCAGAATGCTGAGCTGGCCGACAATCACTGGCAACTCACGGTTGCCCTTCGCGTCAAAGGTGAAGGTCACCTCGCGTTCGCCGGTCTTCTCGGCCTTGACGACGTTGGCGTAGTAGCCGCCCGTCCTAGGATTGGCCTTCTTCTGGGCTTCCATCGAGAAAATCACGTCTTCTGGCGTGATCGGCTTGCCGTCATGAAACTTCGCTTCCTTGCGCAGGCCGAACGTCACCGACGAAAAATCCGCCGGGTGCGACACCCACTCGCAGACCAAGCAGTACTCGGTCGACGGCTCGTCAGCGCTGCTGAACATGAGTGCGTCGTACATCAGGTTGGTCCCGACGGCCGGATTGCCCTTGATGCTGAACCCGTTCAAGCTGTCGAATGTGCCGGGCGCATAGAGCCGCACCACGCCGCCCTTCGGCGCATCCGGATTGACCCAGTCGAAATGCTTGAAATCCGGGGCGAATTTGACCTTGTCGATCAGCGACAGGGCGTGCAGACGGGCGTCGGCGGCAGACACCGGCGGGCTTACCGCTAGCATCGTGAAATATGCCAGCGACGCCGCTAGGCCCATTTTCAACCACTGAAACTGCACCATCTCGTCCTCCTTCACACCCGGCCTGCGACAGCCGACTCGAACCACAAACGTTGTATCGAATATACGCCAGAGAACAGCCTTTTTCAGGGCAAATCGGGGTTAAATTCCTGTTATCCGCCGATAGATCAAAGAAAATCACCGCCATCTCGGGACTTCATGTTGCATCACCCGCGATCCGACCAAGCCGTTGATGCAACTGCACAACGTTGGTCCAGTTCTTGCTTCAATGATCGGAAGAAACTCCATAAACGCGCCGGTGAACTGGCGCCCATCGAGGTAATCCGTGTTTAAACTCTCTCGCCCCAAAGCTTGGCCGCCGCTGATGGACCTCAGCTCCGTGCGGCGCAATCTGGCCCCGATCAAGAATGATCTGGAGCAGGTGCCAGCGCTCGCCAAAGCAGCCTCCGCCATGGAAACCGTGATCGCCGAACTCGACGCCGCCGAACGGGCAACTAATGCCGCCCGGCTGCACGACACCACCCAGATCCGGCTTTCACGGCTGACCAAGCGGCATTAAGCGCTCGCGCAGGCGACTGCCAGCTCGTGCACGCGCGCCAGCATCATGCTGTCTGGCCGGGTCAGTTCATCGACGATGGTGAAATGGTTGGCCGCCGGCACCACGACGCATTCCGCCTTGACGCCCGCCGCTGACCAGATGCCGGCCATATCGAGGTTTTGGCGCAGGAATTCACTCGATTCAGCGCCACCGACCGCCGCCACGAACCGGCAGGACTTAGCGGGCGCGGGCCAATGGATCGGGCTGACCGCGTTCGCCGTCTCGACATCCAGCCGCAGCGCCGTATTCAGGCTGGTTTCGAGCAACGGCACCAGGTCAAACACGCCGCTAATCGAATAGGCCGCCCGCACCATGTCTGCGGGAACATCGGCAACCGGCGGCGCGCCTGCGGCCAACAGCGACGCCGCTAAGTGACCGCCCGCCGAATGCCCGACGATGACCGGATATTGCCGCGTCCGCACCCACAAACTCGCCAGAAACGCCCGCATTTCCGCGATGATATCGCGCACCGTGCCGTCCGGACAAAGCGTGTACGACGGCAGCGCCACCGCCACGCCGCGCGCCACCAGTTGCCGCGCCACAAACGCGTTGGCCTCGCGCTCACCGCGCTGCCAATAGCCGCCGTGGATGTAGACAACGAGCGGTGCTTTGCTGCTCGCGCCGTGGAACAAATCGTAGCGATGGCGCGGTCCTGGTCCGTAGGGCAGATCCAGGTCCGCCTTCAGCTCAGCCCGCGCCGCCGCTGAGGCCGCCGCCCAGCGCTGCATGATGCCGACATGCTCCGGCACCCGCTCCCGGTTGTTGTACTCCGCCTCGAAATTCACCGCGTTCATGCTCTGCCACCCCTGATTTTGCCCTGGACCGGGACTTTACGGCTTCTGAGCCACAACGCAATCGATGCACTTTGCGCCTGTTTATCGAGGCGGGATTAACGCGACAGCAAGGCTGCTCGGCTAACGTCCCGTGAGACTCTGACAAACGGGCACAGCCGATGACGACACGATTGAACAACGTTTCATTCCGCGACACGGCCCCAACATCCGCCCTGCTGCTCAGCGGCGTGCGTAAAACCTTCGGCCCAACGGTCGCGGTTGACGGCATCAATCTCAATGTCCAGCCCGGCGAATTCTACGCCCTGCTCGGCCCCAACGGCGCGGGAAAAACCACCACACTGCGCATGATCGCGGGCCTGCTGCGGCCTGATGCCGGGCAGATCAGCATCTTTGGCGTCGATGCCGTGCGCGACCCCATCGCCGCTAAGCAGATCACCGCTTGGCTGCCGGACGAGCCGATGCTCTACGACAAGCTGTCGCCGCTCGAATATCTCGAGTTCGTCGCCGGATTGTGGAGCGTTCCCGCCCGCATCGCCGAGAAGAAAGCTGCCGAACTGATCGACGTGCTGGAACTCGGCCCGCACCGCAACACCCGCTGTGAAGGCTTTTCGCGCGGCATGAAGCAGAAAGTCGCGCTGGCCGGGGCGCTGATTCACGATCCCCGCCTGATCATGCTGGATGAGCCGCTGACCGGCATCGATGCGGGCGTCGCCCGTCAGGTCAAGGATCTGCTGACGGCACGTGTTCGCGCCGGTGCCACGATCATCCTGACGACGCACATTCTGGAGGTCGCCGAACGTCTGGCGGACCGCATCGGCATTGTCGCGCGCGGCCGTCTCGCCGTCGAAGGCACGCTGGCGGAGCTGAAAACCGCCGCCGGTCGCGATGCCCTGACGCTGGAGGACGTGTTCCTGCAGCTGACCCGGCCCGCAGCTGATGCCGCTCCGGCGCGCGTTGCTGAGATGGCGTCATAACGATGAGCCTGACAAAACCACATCCCGGCTCATTCCTTTGGCTGTTCGCACACGATTTGCGGCTGAACTGGCGGCGCTTCTCGTCGATGTTCCGCTCCATAGCCGCTGGCCCGCTGGCGGCACTGATCATCGGCGGCGGCATCGTCCTGCATCTGATCGCCTGGCCTGTCGTGGCGATGGTGTCGCCGCTGCTGCACCCGGCTGATGGCGCGTCGTCGGGACCGCTCGCGGGCCTGATCATCGCTATCGTCTCATGGATGCTGGCACAAAGCCTGTTCGGCGCCACCCGCGCGCTGTATGACCGGGGTGATCTCGACCTGCTGCTCGGCTCGCCGCTCGCCGCTAGCAAAGTCTTCGCCGCCAAGGCCGCCGCGATTGCCATCAGCACCTTCGGCTCAGTGGCGATCCTCACCCTGCCGCTCGCCAATGTCGGCGCGCTGATCGACCGGCCGGCTTGGCTGGCCGTGTATCCCGTGCTGATGGCGCTGGCACTGATCGCCACCTCACTCGGCCTGGCGCTGACGATTTGGCTGTTCGGCATGATTGGCCCGCAGCGCGCCCGCGTCTACCTGCATGTCACCGGCGCGATGATCGGCGGCGGCTTTATCTTGGCAGCACAGATCGTCGCGATGCTGCCCAAGCCGATGCGCACCAGCGTGCAGTCTTGGATCGCCCAGTTCAGCGGCCAGACTAACGGAACGGGCCATCATATCCTGGGTTGGCCCATCGCCAGCCTGCAAGGCGACCTCGGGTCCATTGCCCTGCTGATCGCGCTGGCGTTGCTGACCTTCGCCGGGGTCGTGAAGTTGCTCGGCGCGCGCTTCGCCAATGCCAGCCTGTCAGCCGTCGGCGCGAGCGCTGGCAACACGGCCCGCAACAACCAGCCCATCCGCTTTCAAGGCGGTTTGGGCCGCAGCTTGCGCCGCAAGGAATGGCGGCTGCTGGTGCGCGACCCGAACATGCTGGCACAGCTCAGCTTGCAGATCGTCTACACGATCCCTGTTGCCGTGGTGCTGTTGCGCAGCGAGCAGTTGCCCGTCGTGCTGGCCTTAGCACCGACCATTGTCGTCATCGCTGCCCAAATCGCCGCGTCGCTGGCTTGGCTGACCGTCTCCGGCGAGGATGCTCCGGAACTGATCGAAACTGCCCCGGTGAAAGCCGCAACCGTGGACCGCGCCAAGCTCTCCGCCATCCTCGGCCCGTTGCTGATGATCGTCACCGTGCCGCTGCTGGCACTCGCCAACATCTCCGTATTCGCCGCCTTAGTTGCAGCCGTCTGCGTCGCCGGAGCCAGTGCCTCCACCGCGCTGCTGAACTTCTGGCATCCGATGCCCGGCAACCGCCGTGGCATGCTCCGCCGTCACGCCCAATCAAAGCTGGTCGCCCTGGTCGAGCACGCCCTCGCCATGCTGTGGGCCATCACCGCCCTGTTCGCCATCGTCGGCAGTGAAATCGCCCTCGGCCCGCTGGCCGTTGCGCTGGCGATCCTGGCGGTGTGCCGGGCACGACATCGGCGGGTTGGTGGAACGACTGTGGTCACTCGGCAGGTCGCAGCAGGCAATCTGGCGGTTAGCACAACAGCCTGATTGAACGTCAACACGCGCGCACGACTGACTACACGTTTTTGCTCCGCTTACGTTTTACGCCGGACACGCCTGGGGCGTTCCGGGTATGCGGCTAGTCAAGGGGCCAGGCGGCGGATGCCGTAGGGTCTTCCCTGGTAGTCAAACAGTATCGGCATCGGCCGCCACTGGCTTTGGTGTGGGACCGGCTCGCCAACTAGGCTTACTCGATCACACCGGAGGATATTTGTGGACGTGGGCACTTTACTCAGGTTGCAA
Organism: Hyphomicrobiaceae bacterium; assembly: GCA_043718785.1. Classification (GTDB taxonomy): domain Bacteria; phylum Pseudomonadota; class Alphaproteobacteria; order Rhizobiales; family Hyphomicrobiaceae; genus JAYSVA01. The sequence continues at coordinate 315 of JAYSVA010000407.1, read as the reverse complement.
TCCCCGACCGCCGCCTTTTTCGCGACGGCATCCACGTCTCCCCCACGTGATACCGGTTGCGTCCGATACCCCGCAGCATGCTCCGTTTCCACCCTCACGCGACCGTAACGCACCGGAAGCGACACCCTCGTGGGGCAGAACACAGCCAATATCTCACGGCCCAAAGGGGCGGGGATAACTTCCTTTGCCCGTGGTGTTGGCATCGGTGTCGGAGTCGGCGTCGCCAAGCAGGTGATGAAGGCCAAAAGCGGCGAACACGAGCAGTCGAGCTCTGAGGCGGACAAGACCGCAACGACTGCGGGCATCATGATGGCG
>JAYSVA010000406.1:0-6349 GCA_043718785.1 Hyphomicrobiaceae bacterium | reverse complement strand
TCATGTTCTTCTTCGTCGGGGAACACCACCACAAGGCAACCCCTGTTGCAAGACCCCTCATAGCACTGCTCTCAGCGGCGCTAACCGCCTTGTGCTGCTTTTTCTTCGAGTTGTTAATCTAGGCGCGTAGTTGCCTGGAAAGCGCCGCTGAGTTGTCACGGTTGTCCGGCATCTAAAGATGGTTCGTTGAGTCGGTTGTTTGCGTTCGTGTCGTTCGCGTTTGTCTGGTTCGCGTTCGTCTCTGCTGCATTCGCCCTTTTTGAGAGAGCCCCTCCCATGCGCACGTTCCTCATCGCCTACGATCTCGCCGCCCCAAACCGCAACAAGCATGTTCTGGCCAACGCCATCATGGGGTTGGGTCAGTCCTGGGCAAGGCCGTTGGAAAACACCTGGTTCGTGCGCGCCGACACCGATGAGACCGACATAGAGGCGCGGCTGGTTCAGCTGCTCGACGCCGATGATGGTCTGATCGTGCAGTCGGTTCCAGAGATCGGAGCGTTGACGAACACGTCACTGCGTTGGTTTCGCCAGCGCCGGACCACGCTGGATCTCGACGCAGCGACTAATGTGATTGCGTTCCCGCTGCCGTCCGTGCCAAGCGCGCAGATTGAACTAGCGCTGTCACGGGCGAGCTAAGGGCGGGCGATTACGGTCGCCATTGCAGGAAGTTGGCGATCAGCCGGAGGCCGAGCGCTTGGCTCTTCTCCGGGTGGAACTGGGTACCGACGATGTTGTCACGCGCCACCATCGCCGTGACGTCACCGCCGTAGTCCACCGTCGCGACGAGGTTCGCAGGTGAGCAGGCGAAGTGATACGAGTGCACGAAGTAGGCGTGCAGGCCATCCGGGCCTGTGGGGATGCCAGCCAGCAGCGCGTGCGGCTGGCAAGCGGTGAGTGTGTTCCAGCCCATATGCGGAATTTTGAGGGCCTGGCCGGGAGCTGTGGGTGCAACCGCAGTGATGGCGCGAACGTCGCCCTTGATCCAGTCGAGGCCAGCAGTTTCGCCGAACTCGAGGCCACGCGTGGCGATCAGCTGCATGCCCACGCAAATGCCGAGAAACGGGCGGCGCTTGTCGATGACAGCATCCTGGAGGGCGGCAACCATGCCCGGCACGGCATCAAGCCCGGCGCGGCAATCGGCATAAGCGCCAACGCCCGGCAAAACGATCCGGTCGGCCTTGGCTACAAACTGCGGATCGGCTGTTAAAGTGATTTCGGCACTTAAGCTGGCATCGCGGGCGGCACGTTCAAACGCCTTGTGGGCGGAATGCAGATTGCCCGAGCCATAGTCAATGATTGCAACGCGCTGCACCTGAACCTCAACCACGCTCTGTCGGTAGTTTTGACAGGTCAGGCGCGGCAGACCAGCCGCCGAACGCACGACGCCAGCCGGTTGTGCCGGTCTGGCTGGTCGATGCTACGGGGGCGCGTGCGTCATCACGCTGTGCGCCGGTCCGGAGTGCAGCAATACGAATGATCGGCTGCTGTGGCAGCCAGGCGTCAAAGAATCGCCGCTCACATTCCGCCAGATTGCGACCGACCACTGTGCCAACCACTTGCCAGCCCGTGCGGTCCAGGTTCCACCGGATGATGCTGTCGGCTTCAAGGCCAATCAGTAGATGCAGTGCCACAAACAGCAATCCAACCATAGTTGGTGAGACGCCGAATGCTGCAAGCCCAAACGTGATGGCGGCGGCGATGGCGAGATAGGCCGCGAATGCGCCCCACAATTTTTGGCCAAGCATCCAGAACGGCGGCCAAGCGGCGGCTACCCAGTTGTACCCATCTTTGACGAACGCCAGCCGCTCCGCCCGATCCAGGCGGTCTGCAGGCGGCGATGGCGGTTCGTGGACGGTGACAGTAATCATGACGACCTCAGCTCAAGGCACTCTGGACGAAGATCACGTGTAGTAAGGCGACGTTAGACATTAGTTTGATCATTGGGACAGAACCGAGCCATGACATCAAGTCGAAAATTTGCCGCTGCTCGAATTCATCACTTTTCGTTGTTAGCCGGCCAACGAACCCTTGGTTGAGGGGATACGCCCGGCCTGGCGCGGATCGATGGTCAATGCCTGCCGCAAGGTCCGGGCCAAGCCCTTGAAGCAGGTCTCGGCGATGTGATGATTGTTCTGCCCGTAGAGGGTGGCGATGTGCAGGGTGATGCCCGCATTCTGCGCAAATGCCTGGAACCACTCGCGGAACAGCTCGGTGTCCATCTCGCCAAGTTTGTCACGGGTGAACGTAACGTCCCATACGAGATACGGGCGTCCCGAGACGTCCACGGCGACGCGCGTCATCGCTTCGTCCATCGCTAGGTGTGTGTCGGCGTAGCGGGTGATGCCGACTTTGTCGCCCATGGCTTTGGCCAGCGCTTGGCCGAGCACAATGCCTGTGTCCTCGACGGTGTGGTGATAGTCGATGTGCAGGTCGCCTTTGGCACGCAGCGTGATGTCGATTAGGCCGTGCCGGGCCAATTGCTCGAGCATATGGTCGAGGAAGCCCACGCCGGTTTTGATGTCGTAAGCGCCGGTGCCATCGAGGTTAATCGTTGCCGTGATCTCGGTCTCTTTGGTCTTCCGTGCAATTGTCGCTGTCCGAGTCACTCAATCACCCTGTGCACTGGTTCGTCGAATTCTGGCATGTCTTATCAGCTTGCTCCCGATGAGACCAGCGTTCGCGCGGAATTACCACGAATTACGTCAACTGCCCGAATCTGGCGAGAAAGCGGGTCTGGGCTTCGGCCGTTGCGATGGGTACTAACGGTTCCGGCTGCCAGTGCGATAACGCGGTTGGACGGCCAAAAATGGTGTCAGCCTCGTCCAGCGAAAAACCCGCGAGCGCTGTCGCTTCACAATACGCGGCGATACCATCGGCCTGCTTGATCAGCGCGGCAATGGCGAGCGGCAACCGCTCCGGCAAGTCGAACCGCCGGTGAACGGCGTTGAGCAGGCGCAGTTCGAACGCCTTGTAATCGTAGCCAATAGCCGCCTTGAACGGGCTGATTAGATCACCAACCACGTACTCCGGCGCGTCGTGCAGCAGGCTGGCGAGCCGCAGGGCGTTCGGCGGCAGCGCGGATGTTGGGGCGGTGGCCAGCAGCTGCCCGGTGATCTCCTCAACCAGCAGCGAATGCTGTGCCACTGAGAACGCGTGATCGCCTTTGGTTTGGCCGTTCCAGCGCGCCACCCGGGCGAGGCCGTGGGCGATATCTTCGATCTCGATGTCGGCGGCATCGGGGTTCAGCAGATCAAGCCGCCGCCCCGAGAGCATGCGTTGCCAAGCGCGCGGTTTTGCAATGGAAGCCGTCATGGTTCAGCCCGAAAATTTGAAGTTTTTCTGGATCGCGGCACACGGGGCATGGCGATGGCAGCTGACGAGGTGATCGTTGACCATACCGGATGCCTGCATGAACGCGTACATTGTCGTGGGGCCAACGAAGCGGAATCCCTCGGCTTTCAGGGCTTTGGAGATACGCGCCGACAGCTCGGTTTGGGGAGGCACGTCGCCAAACGCTGTGTATTTGTTGACCTGCGGGCGGCCATCAAGGAACCCCCACAGGAACTCACCGAGTGTCGTGCGATCCTGTAGCTTGAGCAGCGCGCGGGCGTTGTCGATGGTCGCGTCGATCTTCAGGCGGTTGCGGATGATGCCGGCGTCGGCCAGCAGTCGCGCTTTGTCATTGTCGCCGTAGTGGGCGATTTTTTCGGCATCGAACTGGTCGAAGGCCGCCCGGAAGGTGTCGCGCTTTTTCAGGATGGTCAACCAACTCAAACCGGACTGGAAGCCCTCAAGCACCAGCTTCTCGAACAGCGCCACATCGTCGGTTTTTGGCAGGCCCCACTCGGTGTCGTGATAGGCCGTATAGATGGGGTCGGCGATGCCATGCCACGGGCAGCGAACCAGTTCAGCGTTGCTCATGTCAGCTCTCGTGCAGGGTCTAGGCGGGATCTGGACGTTTGGCACCGGTCATATCAAAGGTCGCCCACTCCGGCTTGCGCAATTTCACGGCGATCTCGCCTGCCATGATGGGTTGCCCTTTCTGCGCGGCCTCGTGCGCCCGGTCGAGCCGGATCAGGGCCAGCCCCGCGTGTCCTGCCACTGAGCCGATGTGACCGAGGCTTGCCTCGCCTGCGCTGACGGCTGCAGCGCCTGTCAGGTTGCTCGCCGCTTGGACTGGCACGATGCGGTTGCGGGCGGTGCCGCGATGCTCCATCCGCGACACCACTTCCTGGCCGACGTAGCAGCCCTTTTCGAAGTCAACACCGGCGAGCTGGTCGAACAGCGCTTCATGCGGGAAGGTATCGGCGAAGGCATAATCGAGCCCGCCCTCGGGTACGCCCAATGCGATGCGATGTGCGTGATAGGCGGCCTCGTCGCTCGGCACTGCCGGAATTTCGCCGACCCGGCCTGCTGGTGCCACGAACCGTTGGCCCAACGAGGCGAGCCTGGGGTCCGGATACGCGATAACCCCGGCGGGCACGCGAACCGCATCCCCCCACAGCGCGCCGACGACGAGATCAGCGGGGGCCGCCTCGATAGTGACGGCGGCGCGCAACTTGTACATTGTCAGCCGCTTGATCAGTGCCTCAACTGAAGCCCGCGCGACATCCAGCAGCAACACGTCCCCACCTGCCGTGACGACGATGAAGTCGAACAGGATTTTACCTTGCGGGGTCAGCAGTCCGGCGTGAATGGCTGGTTGCGCGTCGAGCTTGTCGAGATCGTTGGTCACCAAACCGTTCAGCAGTTTGCGCGCGTCCGGACCGGCGAGCCGCACGAGGCCGCGATCACTGAGACGCGCAAGTGAGGTTGGCATGGACGGGCTTCCTGGTTAAACCGTGATCATAGAACAGATGCGCGCGACTCTGGACGCAAGCGCGCCAACCTGCAAGCGAGGCAACACGATGGCCGAAACCTTCGACACAATTTTGCGCGGCGGCACAGTCGTCAACCAGGACGGCGAGAGCATCCGCGATATCGGCATCCGCCAGGGCCAAGTCGTCGCGTTGGGGAGCATTCCTGCCTCCAGCGGTGGCACTGTGATCGATGCGAAAGGCCTGCACATTCTGCCGGGCGTGATCGACACCCAAGTGCATTTCCGCGAACCCGGCCTGACCCACAAGGAAGACCTCGAGACGGGATCCCGCGCGGCAGTACTGGGCGGTGTCACCGCCGTGTTCGAGATGCCGAACACCAAACCGCTGACCACGACCGTCGATGGCCTCGCCGCCAAGGTGAAGGCCGCCCACCACCGTATGCACTGCGATTTCGCTTTCTACGTTGGCGGCACCCGCGAAAACGTCGCTGACATCCCAACGTTGGAGCGCCTGCCCGGTTCGGCCGGCATCAAAGTGTTTATGGGCTCATCCACGGGTGACCTGCTGGTTGATGACGAGGCATCCCTTGATCACATCATTACCAACCTCAGCCGTCGGGCCGCCTTCCACGCTGAGGACGAAGCCCGCCTGATCGCCCGGATGGGTGAGCGCCGCCCCGGCGATCCGACCTCGCATCCGGTGTGGCGCGACCCGGAAGCGGCGCTGATTGCCACGAAGCGGCTGGTTCGCCTCGCCGAGAAGCATCGCCGCCGCGTTCACGTGCTGCATATTTCCACTGCCGAGGAGATGGTGTTCTTGGCCAGCCACCGCGCCTGGGCCAGCGTCGAGGTCACGCCGCATCATTTGACGCTGGTGGCACCCGACTGCTACCAGCGGCTCGGCACCTACGCGCAGATGAACCCGCCGGTGCGTGATGTCCGCCATCGCGACGCGATCTGGGCCGGGCTAAACTCTGGCGTTGTCGATGTGCTCGGCTCCGACCACGCGCCGCACACGCGCGAGGAAAAGGACCACGCCTACCCCGCCTCGCATTCCGGCATGACCGGGGTGCAGACGCTAGTGCCGACGATGCTGGACCATGTCAGCAAGGGGAAGCTGTCGCTGGCGCGCTTTGTTGATCTGACGTCAGCAGGACCGGCGCGGCTGTTCGGCATCGTCAACAAAGGCCGCATCGCCGTCGGTTACGATGCTGACTTGACGGTGGTCGATCTGAAACGCCGCGAAACCATCACCAACAAGTGGATCGCCAGCCGCTGCGGCTGGACCCCCTACGACGGCGTCCAAGTCACCGGCTGGCCCGTCGGCACCTTCGTGCGCGGCAACAAGGTGATGTGGCAGGGCGCAGTCACGACGCCAGGCAAGGGTGAGGCTGTGAAGTTCCACGAGGGGGCGGTTTAGGTTCGCCTTGCGGGCGAAATGCGAAGGGCATTCTGCCCTTCGCGCATCCCGGACCAGGGCCAATAACCCTGGACCCGTTACCCCTTGGCGTAGCCTTTGAGGAAGTCCGT
>JAYSVA010000405.1:0-2909 GCA_043718785.1 Hyphomicrobiaceae bacterium | reverse complement strand
TCATCGGGCGGGCGCGCCAGTAGCCATCCTGCGGATACAGCACCAGCACCTCCTCGGCACCATCAGGGCGTAGCAACCAGACCTGGATCAGGTGCAAGCCGGTCTCGACCCGGTCACCGATCCGCACGGGTGTCGTTGCCGGTCGCCAGAACGTCGGGAACGTATAGCCGGTGATCCACAGCTCGATGTCCTCATAAAACGTGATGCGGCGCGGCGGGCTCGGGGCCTTGTAGGCGGGGTCCGCTGACATATCGCAGGCCGTCCAGTCTGCTTCGAAACTGTCGCGCTGGATCATGCCGATATACACCGGATGCGCCGCTTCAATGCGGAAGCTCTTCACCGCCTTGGACTGCAGCGCCAGCGCGACGTTGTCTTTCTCCGCGCACAGCACCGGCTCGCTCTGATTGATCACATCCACTGCCAGCCCGTCGAGCGACGCAGCAAGCGCGGGCAATGGCAACAGAGCAAGGGCGGCGAGCGCGAGGGCAGCAAGCGAAGTGCGGGCGGTCATGGGGCGTTCCGAACTGAAAGGCGTTTTGTCAACGAGGTCGTCTCCCGGTCATACGGGCAGCCGGACTTGGTGTCTATTGGCAGTCATGAACGGGTGGCGCGACGGCCGCGCCGGATATTGAGACAGTTTGAATTTGCAGCAGAGCCGTCGAGCAGATCCAGTCACCTCGCCTTCGACGTCATCCTCGGTCTTGTCACGAGGGCCCAGGTTGCAGCCATTTCGAACGGAGAGAAATGTGGTACGTTTCAACGAATTCCGTTCTGGTTTGCCAAACCTTGTCGGTTCGAGTTTGACGAACCCTGGGTCCTGGGCACAAGGCCGAGGATGACACCTGTGGGTGGGGCAACTAAGTCGTCAACCCAGTCGATGACTTGAGTCCGAGTGCCGACGAAGATCGGTTTTTTGGAGAGCCAGACAAGCCAACGCGCGTGAACAGCATGACGATGATCGTAACCAAGCGGCTCGCCGATGGCACCTATGTCGAGGTTCTGGCTGACGGAACGACACGGCCGTCAGTCGACAAGACGGATTGGGCGGCCGTTGACGCCATGACCGAGGAGCAGATCATGGCGGCGGCGCTGGCTGATCCGGACGCTCAGCCGCAGCCGGAGGGCGTGCCGCCGCGCAACGCTTGGCGTGGTCCGCATCCACGCTTCTTGAGGATCAAGCTTGGTCTGTCGCCCGAGGAGTTCGCGGCCCGCTATCACATCCCACTGGATCAACTGTTGCAGTGGGAAATTCAAAAACCGCATCCCGATAAGATGGCACAAGCCTACCTCCGCACCATCGCCGCCGACCCCGAAGGCGTGGCGCGTGCGGTTGCTGGCAAGCAGCGTTAGGTGGCGGAGTAGAGATGTCTCTAACCGCTGCTCATCGGATCCGCCTCGCCACCGCTGCCGCCGCCGCTTGCGGCTTTGTCCCGCGCGCGGCCGGCGGCGTTGAGTTTGGCGGGCATGGCGTCGCCGACAGGCGTGACGCGCAGGGCGGTCAGCTTGTTGCGGCTCTTCCGCAAGATCTCGAACCGATAGCCGTGGAAGGTGAAGGTCTGGCCGGGTTCGGGGATGGTTTGAGCTTCGTGGATGACGAGACCGGCGATGGTGGTGGCTTCTGCGTCGGGCAGGTCCCAGTTCATCTGGCGGTTGAGGTCGCGGATCGGCACGGAGCCATCGACGTTGACGGTGCCATCGGCCTGCAAGCGGATGGCGGTTTCGCTGCCGTCGTGCTCGTCAGAGATTTGCCCGACGATCTCCTCAAGGATGTCCTCCAAGGTGATTAGCCCCTGCACTTCGCCGTACTCGTCCACCACCAAGGCGAGCTGCGATTTGCGCTTGAGGAACTGGTTCAGCTGATCCTTCACCGGCGTCGTGTCCGGCACGAACCACGGCTGCGAGGCGAAGCTCATCACTTCGAGTTTCGAGGCGTCCCAGCCGAGCTTGTCGAGCGCCGACAGCAGGTCCTTGGTGTGCAGCAGGCCGACGATATTCTCCGGCTCGTCTTTCCACAAGGGAACGCGGGTGTACTGGCTTTTCAGCACGTCGCTGATGATTTTTGCTGGCGGGTCGTCGGCGTTCACGGTTTCCATCTTGGTGCGGTGGACCATGATATCGAGCACCTGCAGGTCGCGCAGGTCCAGCACGCCGCCGAGCATGTTGGCATCGCCGCGACCGACCGCGCCATCCTTGGTCGACAGCTCGATGGTGCCGCGCAATTCCTCGTGTGCGGCCAGGATGTTCGCGGCATCGTCGTTCTTGGCCGGGGTCAGTTTTAGCAGCCAGCGCACGACAAACTGCAGGGTGATGGTGAACGGTGTCAGTAGCCAGATGATCGCCCGCATCAACGGGGCGACGGCCAGAGCCGCCTTATCAGCCGATGCCATCGCGAACGTTTTCGGCAGCACCGCCGAGAAGATCACGATCATAATCGTGACGATGCCGGTGGCATAGACAACCCCGGTCGGCCCGAACAGTTCGAGGCCAAGGCTGGTGGCAAGGGCTGCCGCCAGCACATCGACCAGCGTATTGCCGAGCAGAACCGCGCCGATCATCTTCTCCGGCGAGGCCAACAGCTTGTTGACCAGGATCGCCTTGTGGTTGTCCTCCTCGGCGAGCGCGTGCATGCGGGCGCGAGAGGCGGCGGTCAGGGCGGTTTCGCTGAGATTGAAGAACGCCGACAGCATCAGCAGAACAACGATGGCTGCTAGAGTCAGGTAAATTTCGAGGGTCATTGGGTGAAAGTGTTGCCCGGGGGGAGGCAATCCTTGTTGAACATGAACGTGAGGGTTGATGGTCGGTTACGCAGGCTTTGCAGCTGCAACCAGATAGTTGACGTCGAGATCGCGGCCACGCGACCAGATATCCGTCAGTGGGTTATACGCGATACCTGCAAACGATGGGTCAAC
>JAYSVA010000404.1:0-6359 GCA_043718785.1 Hyphomicrobiaceae bacterium | reverse complement strand
CATAACGAGGTTGTAATGTGCCGCGTCTTCTGTCCGTTGTGAGTATGGTGGCTCCCTTGCTCATGCTAGTGGGCTGCAGCTCGAATGTTGCCAAAGGTCGTTATCTCGGCATGACAACCGCTCCGGTGCCGCCGCTGCCAGTTTACGGTACGCACATGCGCCCTGATGATGTGGCGCGGTACGATGCCACCGGCAGTGCTGCGATCAGCCGCTCGCCGACGCTGGAGGTCAGCCGACTGTCGGCATTGCACCCGACGTTGCCGGTGCCAAGTCTCGTCGAAGTCACCAATCTTGATAACGAATGCAGCATTCTTGTTCGCGTTGTCGGGCGTGGCGCGGCGTCTACTGACCTGATCATCGAATTGTCGCCTGCAGCGGCGAAGTTGCTGCGGATCAGGGGGCGCGGCGATGTGCGGGTGACATACCAGCAACCTGCGCCGCTCGACGGCACCGATGCGGCTGAACAAACGCACATGGCGCGCTACCCTGGACTAGGATGCACGCGCTAGCGTTAGTGTTTCATGTTCTGAAAGGGTTGGATGGCGCGAGAGACGGGACTTGAACCCGCGGCCTCCGCCGTGACAGGGCGGCGCTCTAACCAGCTGAGCTACTCCCGCAATCCAACCGACAGCAGCGCGGGCGCCGCATGCCGTGGTTTGGTAGATACGGGAGCGCCTGGGGTCCGTCAATCACTTTCTCGCCGATTGCAGGCCCTGGATCTCTTTTTATGCCAGTTCAACCGGCAGGCTGATGAATCCGCGAAACCGGATGCGACCGCCGCGCACGGCACTGGCACCGATCCGATAGGCCGGATAGCGCGCCAGGAACTGCTGAATGGCCACCCGGCCTTCGAGGCGGGCCACCGCCAAACCGACGCAGGTGTGCACGCCATGGGCGAACGCGAGGTGCCGGTTTGGGCTGCGGGCGATGTCCAGCCGCTCCGGGTCTTTGAACTCGGCAGGGTCGTAGTTGGCGGCACCAATGCCGATAGTGATGCGAGTTCCCGCCGCCATCGACACACCCAGCACGTCGGTCGCAGCCGTCGTGATGCGGCTGCCGAGCTGCACTGGGCTGTCGTAGCGCAGGAATTCCTCAATCGCCGGATTGATTAGGTTCGGCTGGGCGATCAGCTTGGTCCGCTCATCTGGCCATTGTGCCAGGGCGTAGAGGGCATTGCCGATCAGGTTGGTGGTGGTTTCATGCCCGGCATTGAGGATGAAAATGACGTTCTGCAGCAGTTCGGATTCGGTCAGCCGTTCGCCCGCCACTTCGCCTTGGATCAGCCGGGTCAGCACATCGCGGTCGGGATCGCCGGGTGATATGCGCCGCTTGGCCACCAGTCCGGCCAGATAGTCCGTGAATTCGGTCACCGCACGGTTGCCATTGGCGATCATTTCGGCAGACGGTCTGGGCTCCAATGCGCCGAGAATATCGAGCGACCAATCCCGCAGCGGCCCGCGTTCGTCGCGCGGCACGGCGAGTAGATTGCCGATCACCTCAATCGGGATCGCAGCGGCGAAATCATCGATCAGGTCAACGGTGACGCCCCGTTTGGTCCGGGCGGCCATCTCGTCCAGCAGGTCATCGACCAAAGTGCGCACCGGACCTTCGAGATCAGCCACAGCGCGGGGTGTGAGTGCCCCCGTCATGATCTTGCGCACCCGGGTGTGTAGCGGCGGATCGTTGAAGATGAGGCTGGTGGTGTGGTGCAGCAGCAGCGGGCTGTCGCCGAACTTCGGCGTGAATTCGATGTGTTTGTCCGACGAGAACAACTTCGGGTCTTTGTAGGCGATCACGTTGTCAGCATAGCGGGTGAGAAAGTAGGAACCGTCCGGCTGGCGGTGAACGGGTGCTTGCCGACGCAGCTCAGCATAAGTTGGATAGGGATTGGCGCGAAATTCGTCGGCAACCCCGGTCAGATCGAAGGTCGCGGCAATGGAACTGGCAGTTTCGGCGCTCGGCATCGGGTCCCTCGATCTGGCAAAGCAATTTTGTGACTATAACCGCGCCGCTCATGCTCCGTCGAGGCCGGATGCTGATGCTCGAAGTTTTGACTTGCCTAGACAAGTAAGGCGCGTTAGCTTGGAACGAATTGGCAACCTGCGTCTTGGTTTCTCCGTCTCGGTTTCAGTGGAGAAATCGATTGTGCCACAGGGCCGCCCCGTCTGGGTGGCATAAACAAGCCGTCAGCAAGCGAGTCGCATATCGCGGCTCTCGGCGTAGTGAATGCAAAGAGACTTAGTTCATCGAGGAGGTCCGCATGGCCGGTTCCGTCAATAAAGTCATCCTGGTCGGCAATGTCGGCAAGGACCCAGAAATTCGCCGCACCCAGGACGGTCGGCCGATCGCTAACTTATCGATCGCCACCTCCGAAACTTGGCGCGACAAGAACTCGGGCGAGAAGAAAGAAAAAACTGAGTGGCATCGCGTCGTGATCTTCAGCGAGCCGCTGTGCAAAGTCGTTGAGCAGTACGTCAAGAAAGGTGCCAAGCTTTATATCGAAGGCGCGCTCCAGACTCGCAAATGGACCGATCAGGCCGGCGTCGAGAAGTACTCGACCGAAGTGGTGCTGCAGGGTTACGGCGGCCAGCTAACGATGCTCGATGGTCGCCAAGGTGCAGGTGGCGGCATGCAGGAAGGCGGCCAGGCCGACTACGGCGGCGGCAACGATAGCTACGACAGCGGCAATAGCGGCGGCGGTGGTTACGGCGGTGCAGGCGGTGGCAAGAGTGGCGGTGGTGGCTATAGCGAGCCAAAGCGCGCTCCAGCCAAGGGCGGCCCGGCCAAATCGTTCGACAAGCCGCTCGACGACGAAATTCCGTTCTAAGGGACCACTTACTGTCATTGTGTAAACAAAGCGGCGGAACACCTGCACAATGACCACCATCCGTCGCATCGCCGTGTCTACTCAGCCCTGAGATATGGCACGGCTGGTGCCCGCAGCACGGCCCAGGTGCCGAGTCCGCCGAACAGCATCACGAGGCCGAGCGCTAGCCCAAGGGCCTGCGCTACGGCGGCAATGGAGAATGTGAACTGCACGTCCATCACCTTCGTTAGTGCCACCCAGGCCGAGAACGCCCCAAGCGCGATGGCGAACAGCGCCGTCACTGATGCAAGGACGCCGTATTCGATGGCGTGTGACGTGAGAATCCGCCGCCGCGTCGCCCCTAGCGTCTTCAGGATGACCGCCTGCTTGATGCGGCGGCGCTGGGCGGTGGCCAATGCGCCAGCCAGCACGAGAGCGCCAGCCAGTAGCGTCACGCCGCCCGCCACCCGCACCGCCGTCATGATCTTCGAGAACACTGTGTTGAACGAGTTGATCGCATCCTTGACGCGGATGGCAGTGGTGGACGGCATCTCTTTGCCGATGGCGCGGGAGATCCGGACGTCCGTTTCTAGGCTGGCATCAGGCGGCAGGGTGATGGTCGCCAGCAGATTATGCGGCGCTGACTTCAGCGTGTTCGGCGAGAACACCATGACGAAGTTGATGGCGAGGCTCTCCCATTTGACCTCACGCAGGTTGGAAATCCGTGCCGTCACATTGCGGCCAAGCACGTTGACCGTCACCGTGTCGCCGATGCCGACTTTCAGGCGACGGGCGAGTTCCTTCTCGAACGACACCTGCGGTTCGCCGGCGTAATCCTTCGGCCACCATTTGCCGTCGACGACTTTTGAGCCTTCCGGCACATCTTCCGAGTAACTGAGGCCTCGATCACCATTCAGCACCCATTGCGCTTCGGGTGGAGCTTTGATGTTCTCCACCGGTACATCTTTGAGTTTCACCAACCGGCCGCGCAGCATCGGCGCATCATCGACGCGGGCGGTGGGGGATTCGCGCAATACCAGCTCGCGGAAGCGCGGCATGTCGGATTTGCTGACATCGAGCACGAAATAGGTCGGGCTGTTTGTCGGCACACGGCCCGATAATTCAGCGACGATGGAACTATCTGTCAGTGCCACCGCGACCAGAAGCGACAACCCCGCGCCGAGCGACAGGACGACGGACTGGGTCAGCCCGCCCGGCGCACCAAGATTGCCGATGGCCAGCGCCAGTTCCGGATAGCGCGAGCGCTTCATGCGGGCAGCAGTGCGCGTCACCAGCCAGCCGAGGCCGATAAACACGGCGAACACCAGCACCAGCCCGGCGCAGAAATACAGCGCGATTTTACGGGCGTCAGAGGTGAATACGGCGAACAGTACCAGGGCGATAGCAGCGGCAGCCGTTGCCGCCATGATTGCAGGGCGTGGACGGTTGCTCTCGGGCGCGACTTCATCGCGGAACAGCACGCCGGGGCGCACCAGTTCGGCCCGGCCCAACGGCCAGAGTGTGAACACCAGCGCCACCAGGAAGCCGTAGATCGCCGCTGTCAGCAGGCTCCACGGCCTGAACGTCAGTTCGGCGCGGATCGGCAGGGCGGAGCCGAACAGATTGTTCAGGATCCACGGCACGGTGAAGCCAATCGCAATGCCGATGGCGACGCCGATGGCGGCGATTAGCATCACCTGGGTCAGGAAGATCATGAACACCTGCGAGCTTGGCGCGCCGAGGCTCTTGAACGTGGCGATGACCTTGCGCCGGCGGTCGATAAACGTCGTCACCGCATTGGCGACCCCGACGCCGCCGACCAGCAGGGCCGTTAGTCCGATCAGGGTGAGGAACTGGCGCAGCCGCTCCAACGTGCGGGTCACCTGCGGACTCGGATCACGCCGGTCCGCGACGATGAACCCCGACTCCGGCAGGTTAGTTTTGATGGCATCACGGAACTTGATGAGGCCGGTTTCCGAGGTGGACGCCGCGTCCGCCATTTTCACGGCATAGCGCCAGCGTACCAAGCTGCCGGGCTGCACCAGCCCGGTTTTCTCCAGCGTCTCGTGCGACACGAATACCCGCGGCCCGAACGTCAGGCGATCCGAGATCGTGTCGGGCTCAACCTCGATGGTGGCAGTGACAGTCACCGGCTGGGTGCCAAGCGTGAACTTGTCGCCGATTTTCAGTTTTAGCCGCTCCATCAGCACCGGATCGAGGGCCGCGCTCGTGGTGCCGCGTATCGCTGCATCCAACGACAGGCCGCCGCTCAGCTTCACCGCCCCGACCAGCGGGTAGGCGGCATCGACGCCCTTCAGTTCGGCCAGCGCCTGATCTTCGCCATCCAGTGTGCGGGCCATGGTGCGCATGGTCGCGGATTCGCTAGTTTTTCCGCGTGCGTCGATCCAGGCGCGTTCAGCCGGTTCGGCACGCTTATGGGCACGGGCGAACGTCACATCGCCGCCAAGGATCGCCTGGCCTTGCGACTCGAATCCCGATTTGAGCGCATCACCCAGTGCGCCAACGCCCGTGATGACGGCGACGCCAAGCGCGACGCAGGCAACGAACACGTAGAAGCCGCGTAATCCCGCCCGCATTTCGCGCAGCGCGAACCGCAAGATCAGTGGCATGCCGCTGGATTTCGCAGGTTTGGCGGGCAGTCCGTCAACGGTGTCGGTGGTGCTCATACCCGTGACCGCTCCCGCACCGCCGAAGCGGCGTTCTCGACGATGCGCCCGTCGGCCATGGTGACAGTGCGTGAACACAGCCCAGCCAGCTTGGTATCATGCGTGATCAGCACCAGCGTCGCGTTGGCGCGCTTATGCAACCCGAACAGCAGGTCAATTACATGGCCACCGGTGTTGCCGTCGAGGTTGCCGGTCGGCTCATCAGCGAGGATCAGCTTTGGCTTTGGTGCCAGAGCACGGGCAATGGCGACGCGTTGCTGTTCGCCACCGGACAGCTGTGCCGGGAAGTGCTCGGCGCGTTTGGCTAGGCCCACTTCGGCCAGCATGGTGGCAGCAATATCGAAGGCATCCGGGTTGTTGGCGAACTCCAGCGGCAGGGCAACGTTCTCCAGCGCCGTCATTGTCGGCACCAGATGGAACGACTGGAACACGATGCCGATATCCGCCCCGCGCACCCGTGCCAGGCCGTCCTCGTCGAGGGCAGAGAAGTCATGTCCGCCAACGATGATCCGGCCCTTGGTGGCCCGTTCCAGGCCCGCCATGATCATCATCAGCGAGGTCTTGCCGGAGCCGGACGGACCGACAATCGCCACGGACTGGCCCGACGGGATCGCCAGCGACACGCCGCGCAGAATTTCAACAGCACCGGCCCGGCTGGTGAGCGTCAGGCCGACGTCGGTCATGACAACAATGGGGGGCGTGGTCACGGCAGGTTTGGTCACGAGAGGCTTACTCACGAAATCTCCGGGTTCCCGGGGCAACCGCTGTGGGGTTGCCTCGATCTGATCTTGTTTTTGCGTCAATGAGGATTACGTCAGGTCGACGGTTTGGATGACAGCGGTTTGGACTTCACATAAGGCGATAAC
>JAYSVA010000403.1:0-6367 GCA_043718785.1 Hyphomicrobiaceae bacterium | reverse complement strand
CCTGTTTTGGGGTGACGGAACCGGACGCCGGGCTCGACACGTCGAAAATCAAGACCGCTGCGGTGCGCAAGGGCGATCACTACGTCGTCAACGGCCAGAAGATCTGGACCAGCACGGCGCAACAGGCCGATAAGATCGTGCTGCTCGCCCGCACGACGCCGATTGAGGACTGCGTTCGCCCCGCCGACGGGCTGTCGCTATTCTATGCCGACCTGGACCGTTCAGCCGTCGAAATCCGCGAAATTCTGAAGATGGGGCGGCATGCGGTCAATTCGAACCAGGTGTTTTTCGACAACATGAAGGTGCCGGTTGGCAACCGGATCGGGGACGAAGGCAAGGGCTTCCGCTACATCCTCGACAGCCTCAACCCCGAGCGCATTCTGATCGCGGCGGAGACCATCGGCATGGGGCGGCGGGCGCTGGAAAAGGCCGTCGACTATGCGGGGACGCGCGAAGTATTCGGGCGCAAAATCGGCCAGAACCAGTCAATCCAGCATCCGCTGGCGGAATGCTGGGCGGAGCTGTACGCCGCCGAGTTGATGACGCTTCACGCTGCTGAGTTGTACGATGCGGGCAAGCCGTGCGGGGCGCAGGCCAACGCCGCCAAGCTGCTGGCCGCCAACGCTGGGTTCAAGGCGTGCGACCGCGCTATCCGCACGCATGGCGGGATGGGTTACGCGGCGGATTTCCACGTTGAGCGCTACTTCCGCGAGATGATGGCGACGCAACTCACCCCGGTGAGCCAGGAAATGATCCTGTGTTACCTCGCCGAGCGCGAACTGGGCCTGCCACGGTCGTATTGAGACGGGGTCTCGATTATTCGCCGCTGAAGATGGTGCTCTTCTGGCCGAGATTGCGGAACAGCGACTTGATCACGCCGTCGTCGTTGGTATTGGCCGATGGCGTTGTGCGTTTGATCGCATCGAACACCTTGCCGTCTTTGATGCCGTAATTGGCGACGCGCTCAACCGTGCCACCCTGGGTAAAGTAGATGGCGACGACCTTACGATCGGTTTCGCTCGGCAGCATAAACGCGTTCTGCACCATTGTTGAGGAGATGTAGTAATAGGCGTTGCCGGTGCCTGCTGCCGCGGTGGTGTTCGGGGTGCCAAGCGTCAGCTTAACTTGTTCCTGCGTCATGCCGGTCGACACCTGCTGCAGGTCGTTATCCTGGAACAACTGGCCATGCCGCGTCACTTGCTGGGTGCAACCGCTGAGCCAGATGGCCGCCAATGTGACGAGTACCCATCCGCGATGGCGGCGGGTCGGGTCGCTGGGTTGAATGTTGTGGCCCATACCGTCGGCTTTCCCCGAAGAATCAGTCGTCGTCGTCCTATGACCCGCATATCGGGCCTTGTGCTTTTTAGCAATCAGCTCCGGCGCTTAACCACAGCTGGTTCGAACGTTCACCACGCTAGTCACCAGTGTCGGTCAAACGCCGAGCTCGCTCCAGCCAGACGTTTGATTAACCCGCCGATCAAGACTACTTACTCAGCAGGACTAGATCTACGGGCATCCCCCGCGATAGGAAGACCAACATGTTGACGTGGTTCACGCGCCGCAATTCCGATAGTCGAGTAGCAACAGAGCTTTATGGCCTGATCGTGACTGCGGCCCGCCAACCGGAATTTTATCTGGAGGGGGGCGTGCCAGACACCAAGGAAGGGCGGTTCGCATTGCTGGTCGTGCACCTATCGCTGGTGCTGGAGCGGCTGCGCCCGGAAGGCGAGGCAGGTGCTGCACTGGGGCAGGCGCTGATCGAGACATTCGTCACCGATATCGACGACAACATGCGCGAAATCGGCATCGGCGACCTCAGCGTGCCGCGCAACGTCAAGAAAGCCGCCGCCGCGCTGGAAAACCGCTGGAACCGTTATCGCGAACATCTGGCGGATGCGACGGCACTCACGGACTGTCTGGCGATTGACCTCTATGGTGTGACGGCAGCACCACAGCGGATGACGGAAGCTGCAGCTTTTGCGCGTTACATGGTTGAAATATCGCACAAATTGGCCGCGTTCGATGGTAGCAGCTTGCTGGCTGGCAAACTTCCGGCCTTGCCGCCGTTCATGTCTGTGGCGTAAGCCAGCGGTCACCAAGCCGTCATAAATACGTCACGACCACGTCAGTGATCAGGAGTTTTACTGTGACTGATCAACCTTCTACTGCCGCACCGACGGCTGTTGGCAATGCGCTCGATCCCGCGTGGATTGTCGAAGTGCGGTCGATTGGCGAGACCGGCCAGAACGCCCGTTTCCAAGCCAGCGCCGAGCAGTGCGCCAGCCTGACGCGCGATCTCGATTTGATCGCCTGCAACAGCCTGACTGTTGCCTACAAGCTGCGCAGCCAACACCGGGGCCGTTACCGCCTGACCGGCACGATCAATGCCGATGTGGTGCAGCGCTGCGTCGTCAGCCTTGAGCCCGTTCCGGCGACGCTCGAGGAAGAGATTGATATCGAGTTCTGGCCCGAAGAGCAGCTAGCGGCGAAACCGTCGCCCGGCGTCACTCAGGAAGCCAGTGACGAGCATAACGACACCGCTGATTTCAGTGCCCTGGGTGACGAGCCACCGGAACCTATTGAGCAGGGGCGTATTGCGATTGGCCGCGTGATCTATGAACTAGTGTCGGCTGGCCTCGATCCTTATCCGCGCAGCCCCGGCGCTGAGTTTGCTTACGCGAGCAAGGACGACGGCAAGGATAACCCGTTTGCTGCCTTGGCGAAGCTAAAGACCGGCAAGCCAGAATGACAAGTGGTGCGCACAACGTCGATCTGGCAAAGCTTTGGCCAACTAGTCGGGGACTAGCCGAATTGCTGGTTGTAACGGCGCAGCGTTCGGCTATTTTGCGCTCATCGCTGCGCAATTTGGCGTGGCTTGATTCGCATTTTTCCTCGTGTTCGAAGGCTTGAGATCCATGTCCGCATCGCAGATCATCGCGCTCGATGCCATGGGGGGCGACCATGGGCCGAGCGTCACAATTCCCGGTGCCGCCCTGACGCTGCAGCGCCACCCGCAAGTGCAGTTCCGGTTGTTTGGCCAGGAAAGCAAGATCCGTGAGGCGTTGGCGGCGCATCCGAAACTGGCGGCACGATCTGAGGTCATCCACACCGACCTTGCGATTTCCATGGACGAAAAGCCTGCGCAGGCGATGCGACGCGGCAAAGGCACCAGCATGTGGCTGGCGCTGGAGGACGTGAAAGAAAAGCGCGCTCACGTCGCCGTGTCGGCAGGCAATACCGGCGCGCTAATGGCGATGTCGAAGCTGGTGCTGCGGCCTATCCCCGGCATTGAGCGCCCAGCGATTGCGGCGTTGTGGCCCACCATCAAGTCTGAATGCATCGTCCTGGATGTCGGTGCCAACATCGGGGCTAGCAGCCGCCAGCTCTGTGATTTCGCGCTGATGGGTGCTGCCATGGCTCGAGCGCTGTTCCACATCGAGCGACCAACCGTCGGACTGTTGAACGTCGGCGTTGAGGACATCAAGGGGGCCGACGAAGTCAAGGAAGCCCATACGCTGCTGCGTGATGCTGCCGATGCGTCGATGGACTATCGTGGCTTCGTCGAGGGCGATCAGATCGGCCAGGGCGTCGTTGATGTCGTCGTGGTTGAAGGCTTTGCCGGTAACATTGCGCTTAAAACCGCTGAAGGCACGGCGAAACAGATCGGCCAGTATTTGCGCCAGGCGATGACCAGCTCGCTGCTATCGAAGATGGGCGCGGTGCTGGCGCAGGGCGGGTTCCGGGTGCTCAAGGAAAAGATGGATCCGCGCCGGGTTAACGGTGGTACGTTTTTGGGATTGAACGGCATCGCCATCAAGAGCCATGGTGGCACCGATGCGCTGGGTTTCGCCAGCGCCATTGACCTTGGCTATGACATGGCCGAAGCCAAACTGATCGAGCGGCTGGTGGCTGACGTTGCAGCCTTCCAAGCCCGTGTTGGGGATAAACTAGCCGCTAGCGCCCAAGCTGCAGGAGCTGAAGCTGCGCTGGCGGCAAACGTGTCGGCTAGTGGCGGTGGCGGTTGATGTGGCGCGCCCATTGCTTCTAGGCTACTGACGAAGAATCGAGGGATATCTGTGACTGTTATCAGATCCGTGATCCGTGGCGTTGGGGCGTCCTTGCCCAAACGCATCATGACCAACGCCGACATGGCCAAACTCGTCGAGACCTCCGACGATTGGATTGTCGAGCGCACGGGCATCAAGCAGCGCCACATTGCCGATGATACGGAGTTCACATCGACGCTGGGTGCCGCTGCCGCCAAACAGGCGCTAATCCGCGCTGGCATCGACCCCATCGATATCGATTTGATTATCTGCGCCACCGCCACGCCGGACAAAACGTTCCCTGCCACGGCTGTCAAAATCCAGCACATGCTGGGCGTGACGAAAGGTGCGGCGTTTGACATCCAAGCTGTCTGCTCCGGCTTCGTGTTTGCGATGACGACGGCGGACAACTTTCTCAAAACCGGCCAGTTCAAACGTGCACTGGTGATCGGTGCTGAAACCTTTTCGCGCATCCTCGATTGGAGCGATCGCGGTACTTGCGTGCTGTTCGGCGATGGTGCCGGCGCAGTGGTCCTTGAGGCCCAAACAATGCCTGGCAAGCGCGAAGATCGCGGTATTCTGGCGACGCAAATCCGTTCCGATGGCCGCTACGAAGACCTGCTGTATGTGGACGGCGGCCCCGGCTCGACCAAAACCACCGGCCACCTGCGCATGAACGGCCGTGAAGTGTTCCGCCACGCCGTGCAGAAAATCTCCGGCGTGATCGAGGAAACCTTGGTGACCACCGGTTATTCCGCCGAGGAGATCGATCTGTTTGTGCCGCATCAGGCCAACGCTCGCATTCTCGACGGCATCGCCAAGAAGCTGAAAGTCGATCCCGACAAGATCGTCAAAACCCTGCACAAGCACGGCAATACGTCAGCGGCGTCGATCCCGTTGGCCCTGAACCAAGCCTTCGAAGATCACCGCATCAAGGAAGGCAGCCTCGTACTCATGGAAGCCATGGGCGGCGGCTTCACTTGGGGCGCCGTGCTGGTCCGGTGGTGATTGGGTTGCGAAGGCAAGCCGGCATGGTGAGTTGTTAAATCACCGTGCACGCCTCGTTGAACGCCAATCGAGGCGAACGCGGAAATAGCTTCGACGGATCGCCGTGGCCGAGGCTGCACAAGAAGTTTGATTTGATCTTGGTGCCTGCGAAGAATTCGGCGTCAACCTTAGCGTTGTCGAAGCCGGACATTGGGCCGCAATCGAGGCCGCAGGCGCGAGCGGCGAGGATGAAGTAGCCGCCCTGCAGGGTGGCGTTGCGGAACGCGGTGGTCTCGACGTGGGCAACTTTCTCCGGTCCCTCGAACCAGCTTTTCACCGTTTGGTTATGCGGGAATTGCGTCGGCAATTGCTCGTAGAACGCCAGATCATAACCGAGTAGCGCGATCACCGGCGCCACCATCGTCTTGTCGACGTTGCCGGGCGCGAGCAGCGGTTTCAGCCGGGCCTTGGCGGCATCTGAGCGGATGAAGACGATGCGCATCGGCTGGCAGTTGACCGAGGTCGGCCCCCACTTGGTCAGGTCGTAGACGGCGGCCAGCTCGGCATCGCTGACCGGCTTGTTCAACCAACCGTTTTGCGAGCGGCCTGCGCGCCAGATGGTGTCGAGGGCGGCGTCAGGGATCAGGGTGCTCATGGCGACTATTCCTTGTGGTTGATCGGCGTGGTTGATCAGCGCGTTGGCTTCAGCCCAAAATCATACGACAGGTGCCGCCAGTTGGGTGGTGCCGGTGTGCCGTCGGGATACTGTGGTTCGTGGCGCTCGGCTAGCGCGGCGATCAGGCTCTCCTTGACGCCAAACACCGCATCGCTGGCCAGCCACGGATCGCCCGCCACGAATACGTGCGTGACCAGTGTCTCGTAGCCCGGTGCCGAGATGTGGAAGTGCACGTGTGCGGGCCGCATGGGGTGGCGTTTGGTGGCGGCCAGCAGCTCGCCAACCGGGCCATCAGCGGGGATTGGATAGCTGGTCGGCACAATCGACTTGAACGCAAAATGACCGGTCAGATTGGTGACGAAGCGCGCCCGCAGCGATGGTTCAGGTTCGGGCTTTTGCGCGTCATAGAAGCCGTCATCATCGGAATGCCAGATGTCGACAACGGCCCCGGCAATCGAGCGCCCGTCTGAACTGCGCACCGTGCCCTCGGCGTACAGCCTTGTGCCCTCGACGCCGACGGCAATGTCTGCGCCATGTGGCATTGTCTTGTGCTCGCCAAGATAGAACGGGCCGAGCACCGTGGTTTCGGTGGCGCCTTCCGGCATGCGGTGGTTGACGGCATCGACCAGCATCGAGATGCCCAGCACGTCCGATAGCA